>NZ_CACVRB010000017.1:0-26031 GCF_902756455.1 Candidatus Avelusimicrobium caledoniensis
AAGTCCTTTTTTTCAAGCAGAGCGAAAAATGCAGACAATAAAAAAACTGTTTTTTTGCTACAATAAGGCCATGAGCAAAAAAACCGTTATTTTCGTACTTGTATGTATTGTCTGTACCTTGGCTCTTAGTTACCACACCGCGCTTATTAAGGACCGCGGCGAAAATTTGATCGCCGATGCTTATTACGGCGATTTGGTCAGCGTAAAAGATGATGTGCAAGAAGGAGCCCCACTTGATTTTACCTTATACTTTAGCGATGAAGAACGCGAGTATACCAATATGGAGTTTAACGCCCTGCACGCGGCGGCTTCCGGCGGCAACGAGGACGTCATTAACTATTTATTAGACCTCGGTTTTGATATCAATGGGAAAACACCCAACAAGTGGACCCCTTTATTTATCGCCGCGCGCGACGGCAATAGCGAGGCCGCCAAACTGCTCATTTTCCGCGGGGCGGACCTTAACACGCAAACCGATCTGGGGGCTACCCCCCTTTTAATGGCGGTTACGCAAAAGTATCCGACCGAAAAGGCGCGCACCGACCTGATTACCTATATGTTAAAACGCGGGGCAAACCCCAATCTGGCCACTCAAAGCGGATATAATGCGCTATTTTATGCAGCGGCCACGCACCGTTTACCTGTTGTGCAATTACTCTTGGAAAACGAAGCGGAACTATCTACTGAACGCTACCAAGAAGTTACTACGCTACTTAAAAAAACAAATACCGCTACCGACAAAAAAATAACCGCTTTATTAAAAAAAGCGGTTAAACACAAATAGTTCTAAAAAAATTCCCCGGTCTACACCGGGGAATTTAATTAAAATTTACCACTACCACCGGAGCCCGGGCCACCTGCATCACACTTTTCTATTCCCGAACCAAAGGAGCCGATATTATCTATGACCAATTTTTCCTGACCACACTGTCCGGCAGGAACCGGTTGTATATGTACGCCCGCTCCCGTAAATCCATTGATCCCAATCCCATACGGTCTGATGATTCGCACCGGTTTACCTTTCAATATATATTGCCGGCTATAATCTCTTGTACCGGCCTGCGAGCCGTCATAATCGGTGGCATAAATATTACTCCACATGACATCGCGGGAATTGGTAGCACTATTAAAATTATCCGTTTTACTGCCGGTACGGTTAATCGTCAGTTTATTAGCCCCAGCCGCCTGTACCGTAATACCACTATCAATTAACACTTGACCGTCCGTGGTAGTGGTAGCACCCTTGACCTGAAGCTCAGAGAGCTCAGCACCTGACATATTAAATGTACCTGCCAACAAGCTAGCCCCTTTTAATGCCCCGGAGTGAGACATCTTTACGCCGGGCACCCGGACCTCTTTAGCATTTGTAGAGGATAACCCGGCATTTTTATCAAGAACGACTTTTCCCAAAGAAGGGCCTGTCGTCCCGGCAAGAGAAATCGTACCGCCGGAAGACAAGCGTGAACCAAAGTTCACTTTATTTGCCGTTGCAGGGAAAGACGCGTTGGCCGTTTCCAAGTTAGCAAATGACCCCACCGGGGAGGACAATACCGTCACAAAGTCCATGCTTTCCCCGTAACCCAAACTAGCTACAAGCATAAAGCTTATTAAACCTAAAAATTTCTTGATCATAATTCTCTCCTGCCCCTACAATAAGGGTGTTTATTTATATTCCTACTTCCCTACTATAAGTGTAACAAACGTTTGGGAAAATTTCAATAGCTTTTCTACCGCTCGCTTGTTTGGGCAATTAGGGCATAACCTTCTATTACCCCGTCTGTACCGCGGCAGACAAATACTTCCCAAGTCATCTCTTCGTAGATACCGCTGGGGAGCAATACTTCCCATTTAACTTGGCACGGTTCGCTGCCGCTGGCGTTGCGGACCGTCTCCTGCAACGTACGGCGCGCAATATCGGCGTGCCGTATCCAAGAAGAAAATAATTCCCGCCCTACCAAACTCTCCCGTTTACGGTTAAGCCAACGCATCAGCGGTTCGTTGACATACGTAATCAAAAAGTCCGGGTCCACCCGCAAAGCCGGCACTTGCAAATCGTCTAACGTGCGGGTAAACATACGCGCGGCCGCTCCTAATAATTTATCGGCTTGACGCAGTTCAATGCGTAGTGCCAGCAAACGGGCCATCAACCCTAAAAACTCTTCTGCGCCGGCTGCAAACCGGCGGCGCGTGTCGCGCGCGGCGAAACAAAGCATACCCTCCACTTGGCCGTCCACTACCAGCGGAGCCGCCAACAAAGCCCCCAATTTCTTTTCGCGGTGTAAGCAATGTCCGCAAGACAAACCGCTCAAATCGGGAAGTAACACCACCGTCCCATCCGCTACGTCACGCAGACATTCCTCCACGGCAAATTCCATTCCCCGTTCTATATCAAACGAATTTTCCGACGCATACAAAACCACGCTGCTCATCCGCTCTTTGCGCGGTTCCAAACGGAGTACCAACCCGATATCTGCCTGAAATACTTTTTTACCTAAATCTAAGAGTTTGTCCACTTGTTCGGTCATGCTCAGGCCCGTCTCTTGTGACAAACGGTACAAATCGTGTAAATGACGGTCATAGATCCGTTTTTCGGAAGCATCTTTTACCCACACTACGGCTTCTTGGACATCCTTTAACGGTGACACATCGGCCTCGTAATAGCACGTTTCGCCGCTGCGCGGCCACTCAAATTCAAAATGGGAACTCACGTGTACCGCCAGCGACTCTTTAAGCGTAAACATCGCCCGGGCCGCGGCTTCACCGGGCCAGAACCGATCCGGCGTTTTACCCAAAAACAGCTCTTGGGCCTGAACGTCGTCTATGCCGGCTAAGTTAGAGGATACCTCCAACACTTTCCCCTTGGCATCCATACGCAGATACAATCCCGGTAATGTTTGGCGCAAACTGGTCAGTTCCTGCGCCTCTTTGGATGCTTTGCCCCACGCGGCTTGTTGGGCCGTTAAGTTGCGGATGACCGCCAACACTTCGTTGCGGCTGGGAATATCCATGACACTAAGCGACACGGCCGCCTCAAAAGAACTGCCGTCTTTATTGCGAAACGGCAACGTGAAAAAAGTTTTGCCCTGTTTAACTAATTCTTCTTGGGCTTTAGCTAATACCAACGCCGGCGACTCATCTTCCTGGGAGGGATCAAAGAATAAATCACCAAAAGACATTTGGGTTAAATCTTCGTGCAAATATCCTGTTTTGGCAGTTAACCAGTTGTTCAGCAGCTCCATTTGCCCGAGTTGGCAATTATTAAAAGTAACCCGTAACACCGCCCCGTTCGTAATGGCCCGCAACGCACTTAATTGGGAAGAACGCTCTTCCAAAATCTTCATAATTTGCAAATGAAAGGCCAAACTGCGCAGTACAAACAAATAGCGGTTATCGGTTGTTTTTTCGGCCGTAAGGCGGATTTTACATGTTTCTAACCCGCTGCCCAGTTCAATAGTATATTCGCGGTTAAAAAGTTTGCCGTCTTTGGCAAGCAACTTGAAATCTTGCGCCACTAGCGGTGCTTCATCTTGCGAGAATAAATGACGGATATCTTGCCCCATTAACTCGTCTTTTTGCAATTCACAGAGCGAACAAAGCAAGTCGTTACAGTCGGTAATGACAAAGTGTTCATCACAAAGGGCGTACGGCTCGCTGTTGGGTAGCACTAACTGTACTTCCGACGCGTTTTTCTTTTTTGATTGCACTAAAAACGGCGGCAGTGGCGGCAAAGAGCCGGCGGCCCGGGCCGTTTTAGCAAACGAAGTTTCCGGTGGCTGCGATTCTTGCACCGGAGCGGAAGTAGCCGGCGGCACAGACGGTGGTTCCGCTTTCGTTTCCGGCTCAGACGGTTGCATACATATCAAATACTCCGCTTCTACCGAACCGTCTTTGGCATTACGTTTGGAAAGCGGCTCAAACGAAAGAGACAGGGACAGTTTCCCCTCTTTACTTATCCGGCCCGGAAAGCGTTTGGCCGCTTTATCAAAATCTAACGTGTAATCTACGCGGACACTCCGGCCCTCTTTCATCGCGCGGCGGACCGGAAGGGCCAACGCCGGACGCACATATACATTGCAATAAAATTTCTTGTCCGCTTCGGTAAAACCAAACAGCCGGCGGGCGGCCTCGTTCATGCGCGAAACATACCCACGGGGAGAAAGTATCACAGCCGCTGCGGTATTTTTCTCAAACGCTTGGCGGAAATTATTACGCTCATTTTTCAAATCGCGCAAGGCATGATTATCAGCCGTAATGTCGCTGGCAAACCCCAGCACCACACGCCGGCCCATATATTTGGCCAACACCGCCGAAAATCTGGCTTCCACCTCGCTGTCATCAGCGTGCTTGAAGTGGACCTCAATAGCTCCCGGGTTATTATCCGCGCCGGACCGGACCGCTTCGTATTTTTCTTTTAAGAACATACGGTGGTTGTCGCTGGCGAAATCTAAGAGCGGTTTGCCCTTGATAGCATCCAAATTTTCGCTTCCCAACATCTTGCAAAACGCGTAGTTGGCATAAATGATTTTCCCGTCTTCTACAATAACCACCCCTTCGCGGGCATTTTCCACGAGTAAAGTGTTTTTGTCGTTAGCTTCGCGGATTTGCTTTTCCATTTTCGTTTTGGCGGTAATATCTTCTGACACGATCAGCAAACAATCGGGCGAGCCGTCGGCATTAAAAACAGGCGTTTTAACGGTATGCATGATTTTAATACCCACGTTGGGCGAAGAAATCAGCTCTTGCGGAATATTTTGTTCTTTTTTATTTTCAAAAACACGCAAGTCGGTCTCGCGGATAAATTCGGCCTGTTCTTTATTCAGGTCCGAACGGTAGGCCTGCTTGCCGATAACATCTTTGGCCTCTACGCCAAACAATTCTTCACTTTTCTTGTTCCACAAAATGTATTGCCCGGCGTAATTTTTAACCGAGAGCGACACCGGCAACTGGTTAATAACCGTCTGTAAAAAGTTTTTAGATTCCAATAAAGCCCGTTCCTGTTCTTTTTTAAACGTGATATCTTCCGCCAAGGTAAGCACGCAACGGCCCTCTTGCACGGGTGTTTTGATAATGTGGAGTAATTTTCTTTCGCCCTTGGCATTGATATATTCTTCTTCGGGGATATCCAATGTTTTACCTGTTTGTAAAATATCACGCTCGCGGGAAAGATAGGAGGTAACTTGTTCATCCGTTTCGTGGGCCAGGCCGCCGCGGTCGTCGTAATCATCCTTGGTAACGGGTCCAAACAATTCCGTGCATTGTTTGTTACGCAGTAACATGTGGCCGTCCTCGGCGCGGGCATACAGTGCAATCGGCGCGTTTTGCACAACGGCGGAAAAGAAACTGTTAATACGCTGAATTTCCTGCTCTTGTTCGCGGCGTTTGGTTACATCCTCTACGATAGAAAGCACCATCGGCTTAGGTCCCGCATCAAACAGCGGCACTTTAATCATGTGCACGATTTTTTTCTTACCGGACGAGTCCGTATAAACTTCTTCCGGATATTCATACGTTTTGCCGTCTTTTAAAATTTGTTGTTCGCGCACCCGGTACTCTTGCAAACTGCTGTCTTGCTGGTATTGGTTCGGGTGATCGGCGCGGTAGGGGCTGGTTTCGTTTAAAATTTGCATACTTTGTTTATTGAAAAAAGTGATTTTTTCGTCACAATCGCGCGTATACAAACCAAGTGGGATGTTTTCCAACACCGCATGCAATAATTTTTTACTGCGCTGCAAATCTTGCTCGTGGGAAAGGCGGGCTGTGGCATCTTCAAACAAGGTAACGGTAACCGGAGTTTTGGAACCTTCTGCGGGCAAGATATACTTGCTAATGACCAAAATGCGCTCCTCGGCCTTCTCCCCCGCTTTAAAAGAAAACCGTACCGGTTCTTTGCGCATTTTACCTGCTTTTAATTCTTCGTCCAATCCGTACAACATGGCAGATAATTTTTTAGGTAACGACTGATAAAGCATTTTACCTTGGGCTTGTTCGGCACTTACTCCAAACAAACGGCCGGCGGCTTCGTTCCAAACAATACATTTACCCGATTGATCCTGCACCGTCAGTGCACACGGATATTGGTTTAAAATCGCCTGAAAAAAAACATTTTCTTGCCGAAGTTGGGTAAATTGAGGCACCTCTTCCAGGGTAAGCGTCACAAAAGAAGATTCTCCCAATGCTTTTGCCCCGGCTTGCAATTTAAGCGGTTGCCCGAGGGCATCGGTAAGTTCAATAATGTGCCGAACACCGTCTTTTTGCCAAGCGGTTAATTGTTCGCTTGTAATGCCCCAATCTGCTATATTTTGGCCCACCAGTTCGCCCGGCTCTTTTTGCAGTAACGCAGCTGCCGCCGGATTAACTAAGCCGATTTTTCCCTTCCCGGTTACTAACACCACCGCCGTAGGGAATTGTTCTAAAAAAGATAACACATCCGCACTCACCTGCTTGAGTACTTCCGCAGAGAGTTTTTGTTTTGTAAAAAAAGAAAAAATGTTTTTGGACATAATTTTCTCCAAGTGAAAATTTTGGGGCGTTACGGTTATATCTTACATAAATCTCGGTTGACTTGCAATACAACAGCCGAACGCGCGCACAGTCGCGTGCGTACGGTATAACCTTTTTCCGGCTCCCACAACAAACCGAAATTTGCTAGTATGGAAAGATGAAACGCTTTTTACTGATTTTAGGTGCGCTTTGCTGCGCGGGTGCGGCTATGTATAAACCCGTAACGCAGCGGCAGAACGCCCAGTATTTATCTACACAAGCCGGGGCGGTGCAAGACACGTGCCCGGGCAACGATATTTTCAACCCGTTTACCTGCACGAAAGAGCAAGCCCCAGGATATACGTGTTTTGACGTATACCGCGTACAAGGCGACCCGATGGACAAAGACCGCTATACGCTGCTGGACCAAACGATCACTACCGAACAGACCTCTCCCGAGCCGCTATGTACGTTTAAAGAACTGACGTGCGAAAATTTTTTAAAAGCCCTTAACTATAATTTAGATTTTTCGTGGTTTATTTCCAATTTTCCCTCCTCCTCTTTCCCGCAGTGCGGCGAAACCTACTCTTGCACGCGTATTGCGTGTTTATTACCCGCCCCCGGCTCCACCGCGCAAAATCCGCTCTCGCAAAAACTCTCTTGCGTATTTAAGAAGAACCAAACTTTCTTTTTAGGTGCGCAAATCACTTGCCAAGACAAAAACGCCGCCAAATAGCCCCGCCCGCTAAATTAGTATAATAACAGTATGCTTTGGATCCATTTGCAAACGCTTTTTTCGTTCCGCGCGTATCACAAATTGATATTCGCTACCCGTTGGCAACTTATCGGTTTTGCGGTCTATTTGTGGATGCTTTCACTATTGGTTTTTTACGGATACGCCAGCGGTTTTGTAAAGAAAAATTTACCTGTATTTTTAAAAAATTTCCCGCAAGTTACCTTTGAAAAAGGCGTACTGACCGCGCCGGATAAAACCGTCTATGCGTATTTGCCGGGTAGCGACCTCAAAATTGCGTTTGAATCTGCCCGCCAAACGCCCCCGACTTTACCCGAATTTGCCCGGCAAAATATCAGCATGTGGGTCAGCAAAAACACCCTGTATATGCCCGGTATAGGCGGCGTACAAGCACACCCTATTCCCCCCGCCCTGTCCGCCACCACCACCCCGCAGTTTTTGGCTAAACACCAACCCGTGTTAGCCGCCAGTTTAACGGCTACGGCCCTGTTTGCCGCGTTGTTTTTTATTCCGCTCGTGTTTGCCTTTAATATATGTTTAGCCGCGGGCGTAGGTTTTTTATTTAGAGCGCTTACATTTAAATGGGTACCCGGCGGTATCATTTGGCGGTGGGCGTTATTCTTACAAGGGCCGCTGGCGGTACTTTGGTATGTACAGCTGTGGTACGATATCCCGCTTTTTATGCTCGCGCAAACAATTTTGTGTATCATTTATATACAGCAAATTTTTAATCTTATCCCGGAGGGAAAAAATGCGTATTAAACTTATCCGTTCGTTTAGCGCGGCGCACCGCTTGCCCGAGTACAAAGGCCCCTGCCACGATTTGCACGGTCATACGTGGAAAGCCGTTTTTGTGTTGGAAGGACCCGTCAAAGCCGACGGCATGGTGTGCGATTTTAAAGTCGTCAAAAAATTATTGGACAGTTTCCTGCCCGATCACCAATTCTTAAACGATTTAGTACCTAACCCGACGGCTGAAAATTTAGCCCAGTACTTATTTGACAAAATCAGCGCGGAACTGAAAAAACAAAATTTAACTTTAAAAACCGTTGAAATTTGGGAGAGCGACCATGCCGCAGCCATTGTGGAAGGTTAGCGAAATTTTTTACTCTATCCAAGGCGAAGGGAAACATACCGGCATGCCGGCGGTATTTTTGCGTTTGGCGGGGTGCAGTATGGGCTGTACGTGGTGCGACACGAAATATGCTTTTTCCGCCGGAAAAGAGATGAATAATTTGGAAGTATTGGTGGCGTTATCGCACTATCCGTGCAAAACGGTGGTGGTAACCGGGGGAGAACCGACAGAACAAGATTTACCCGCGCTGATTAGTGTGTTAAAATCTGCCGGGCACGTCGTGCATATTGAAACAAACGGCGCAAACGATTGCGACGTAAGCAAGGCCGATTTTGTATGCGTATCGCCCAAAAAATACGTGTCTGAAAATATGCTTAAAAAAGCAGACGTTATCAAACTCGTCGTCAACGAACAAACCGATTTGGAAGACTTGAAAAAATACTATAATTACGAAAACGAAAAAACAACGGTTTATTTACAACCCGAAAGCAACAAAGAGGAGAATATCGCCCTATGCGTAAAACTGGTAAAAGAACATCCGTCAGCACGTCTAAGCGTGCAACTGCACAAACTCATAAACATCAAATAACCGAAGAAAAAATTTTGCAAAACCTCCGCGAAATGCTTGCGTACATCGGCGACGATCCGTCGCGCGAGGGGTTACAGGAAACCCCTAAGCGCATTGTAAAAAGTTGGAAAAAACTATTCGGCGGCTACCACCAAAAACCGCAAGACGTGTTAAAAACGTTTGTAGAGGGCTCGTGCGAAGAAATGGTCGTTTTAAAAGACATTGAGTTTTACTCCACGTGCGAACATCACTTACAACCGTTTTTCGGCACCATCAGTATCGGCTACTTGCCCAACGGGCGCGTTCTGGGCATTTCCAAATTGGCGCGCCTCGTGGAAGTGTTTGCGCGCCGCTTGCAAATTCAGGAAAAACTCGTCGCGCAAATTGCCGATAGCTTAATGGAAACCCTGCACCCGCACGGCGTAATGGTGGTATGCAAAGCCAAGCACATGTGCATCAGTTCGCGCGGCATTGAAAAGCACAACGCCGTCATGGTAACCAGTGCGATTCGCGGTGCATTTAAGAAGTTGGAAGTACGCAGCGAATTTTTGGAAATGATTAAATAATGACCACGCAACTCTGGGGAATTATTAACGTTACGCCGGACTCATTTTATGACGGAAACCCGCAAAACACGTTAGACACGCTCGCCGCGCGCGCGCAAGCGTACATCAAAGACGGCGCTGACGTGCTGGATATCGGCGGCGAGTCTACCCGCCCCGGCGCAACCCCCATTAGCGAACAAACCGAACTCGCCCGAGTGTTACCCCTTATCAAAACCTTGCGCGCGCGCGGCATAAAAACACCGCTTTCGTTAGATACGCGCCACATTTCCGTGGCCGCCGCCGGGCTTGAAAACGGCGTAACCATTATCAATGACGTAAGCGGCAACCCTACAAAAGAACTGTTTTCGCTCGTCAAAAAACATCAAGCCCAACTCGTTTTAATGCACACGCGCGGCACGCCGCAAACTATGCAGTCGCAAACAGATTATACCGATTTACTTAGCGAGGTAAAAGAATTTTTAGCCGAAAAAATTTCGCAAGCCACCGCCGCCGGGCTTATCAAAAATCAACTCATTATAGACGTAGGTTTCGGCTTTGCCAAAGACCGCGTGCAAAATTACCACTTGCTAAAACACTTAAAATTTTTTAAAGATTTAGATATAAGGTTGCTGGTCGCGCTTTCGCGCAAGAGTTTTTTAAGCCAAGTAGGCGATACGCCGCAAGACCGTTTGCCGCAAACACTAGCCGCGCACCTAATCGCTTTGCAACAAGGGGCAGACATCTTGCGCGTGCACGACGTAAAAGAGACAAGACAACTGCTTCATTTTTATAACGAATGGGAGGACGTAAGATGAAAAAAGTTTACCTGACCCAATGCGGCACGTTTACCGCCGCACACAGCCACGACGGAATTTTAAACGAGCCCAACCACGAGCATCAATTTACGTACCAAGTTACGTTTTACGGTCCGCTCAACAGCGAGGGTTTTTTGATTGATTTTCGCGAGGTACAGCAATTTTTGCAAACGTATATCAACGACCGCCTGCACCACGCCGATTTAAATGCGCACTTCCCATATCCGACGACAGAAAACGTGGCCGTTTGGCTCTTTGACACCGTGCGTGCCAAATTCCCCCAACTCGTCCGTGTGCGCGTGGCGGAAGACGAGGACCGTTGGATAGAATATGAGGGAGAGAAATAATATGTCCCAAGTAGTGTTGGCGTTAGGCAGTAATATCGCGCCCGCCAAAGAAAATTTGGACCGCGCCGTGGCCGCGTTACCTACGCTAGGCACCATCAAAGAAGTATCCCCTTATATTATTTCAAAACCGGAAGGGTTTTCCCATCAACCCGATTTTGTAAATGCCATAGCTATTTTGGAAACAACGCTGGCGCCCATGGAGCTACTTAAAAAACTCAAAGCGTTGGAAACACAGCTCGGCCGCGTGCCGACGTTTCCTAACGGGCCGCGCGTGATTGATTTAGACATTTTATTCTACGACGATAAAGTAGTATTTGAAGACGATGACAACTACCCGTTATTTATCCCCCACCCGCGTTTACACGAACGGGAATTTGTGTTAAAGCCGCTTTCCTATATCTTGCCTGATTACGTGCACCCCAAACTGGGTAAGCCCGTTTACCAGCTGTACCGAGAGTTAATGAAAAAAAAGGGCGCACCATCTTGCCAGATATTGTAAAATAAAGGAGTCAAGCAGTATATCTTAAACAAAGGAGAAACAAATGAAAAAAGTATTTACCATTTTGGCAGCTGCTCTGTTTTTGGGTGCCTGCCATTGCACCAAATGCACGATGACGCCTAACCGCTCTAACACGTGTGCGAACGCGGCGGTTTGCCAAAGACACCACCACAAAAAAGGTTGCAAATGCAACAAATGCAAAAAAGAAAATTGCTTCAAACCGGTGGTCAAACAAGCCCCGGTAGCCAAACCGGCCCCGGCTCCGGCCCCGAAACCGGTAGCCAAAGTTGCCGATGATGCCGCCTTAGCCGAAGTTGTCAAAGTAAACAAAAAAGCCGACAATCTTTCTGTTTTGTCATTCAAAGAACCGGTCCTTTTCGGTCACAACAGCGATGTGATCCAAGATCAATCGTATCCGCAACTGCGCAAAACGGCCAATGCGCTTAAAAAATATCCCAACGCCCAAGTGCGTGTAGCGGGTTACACCGATTCTTTGGGTGATCCGGCCTACAACGTAGACCTCTCCCAACGCCGCGCCAAAGCGGTAGCCGACCAACTCGTTAAATACGGAGTACCTGCTGAAAACGTATCTTCCGTCGGTTTCGGTGCGGCTAACCCGGTAGCGACCAACAAAACCAAAATCGGTCGCGCCGCCAACCGTCGCGTTGAATTGGAAGTAACGAACAAATAAGTGAGTTACTGAAAATCTGTTTTGAAGGGCCCCCAAATGCGGGGGCTCTTTTTTAGAAGTGATAAATGTTATCTGTGCCGGGGCCGTTGTTGCTACTCGGGGTTTTTTTATGGGTCAACGCTTGACATACTTTATTGGCAAAATCGTTTCCCATCTTAGCATAACAAGACGTCTTACCCCGAAATGATAATGCAATAGAACCATGCTCATGAAAAAAATAAAGTCTGACACCTTGTACTTGACTAGAAACAGCGTAAACGCTACCGGAGGCGCCTAGTCCAATATACCCGTTAGGAAATTCCTTGATCTGTTTATGTGTAGGATTCGGTGTACCCGGAACATCTAATGCAAGTTCATCCCAATTGGCTGTATATTGACCGTTGGCAAGATAATACGTTTCCTCGGCTTGCAAAACACTTTTAACCGTAGTAAGCAAACCGCTCACGCGGCTTTTGGCCACCGCCATTTTATATTGCGGCAACGCCACGCTTGCCAAAATGCCGATGATAAGAACTACGACGAGCAGTTCTATCAGCGTAAAACCGCCGCAATAAAAAATATTGTCATTCCGTACTTGATACGGAATCTCACCGCTTTCTAAAACAGAAACAAGGTGAGATGCTGAATCAAGTTCAGCATGACGTCCTTTTTTATTTTCTTTTAAACATCTTTTCTTTTCCATACAAATTCCTCCTTTGTTTCATTTAATAAAATGTAGCAAAAAAAAAAACGATGTCAAGTAAAAAATTTTTGCCGACCAAAAACAAATACCCCCGTTCTATTTGAACGGGGGTATTTGGGTTATAGTTAGCAATTATTTAGTAACTAAACTCGCCTTTTTCGTACACGGTTACCGTCGTACCATTTTTCAAGCGGGCGGTAACGCGTTTATCTTCCGTGTTGATTAAATCCCAGTGCAAAGAAGAATCGTTAAAGCCCAGTTTCTTTTTAAATTCTTTGGTCATATCGCTTTGCGGCCCGGTGTACGTGTCGGCATAGCTCGCGCCGACAGCCACGTGGCAGTTGCCGTACTTGCCGCCAAAGTTTTCATCGTACAAAATATCCGCCATAAATTTAGTGATTTTGGAAAACCGACGGTCGGTAAGTGAGAACTCGCCAATTTGACTGGCTCCGCGGTCCATGGCCAGCATTTTACGCACAAACTCGCCGCCTTTTTCGGCATCGGCTTTTACCACACGGCCTTTCTTAAATTCCAGCCGCACCCCTTTGACATAATTTCCGCTGCGATACGACGACAAATCGGCAAAATACACGCCTTTGGTACCGCGCCAATCGGGCGAAGTAAAAATTTCAAACGACGGCACGTTGCACCCGCCGCCCGCAATAAATTTGCGCTTTTCACCCACAAGCACTTCAAAGTCCATGTGCGCCGATTCAATGTGCAATGTTTCAATCGGTAACGACGATAGCCACAGACCGATTTCGGTAATTTGTTTCGTTACTTCGGCCCATTTTTTGACGGGGTCTTTTTCATTTAAAAAGCACGCGCGCGCCACTTGATTGGCATATTCCTTGGCGGAAAGCCCGGCACGTTTGGCGAGTTCTTCCGTCGGATAATTGCACAACGTCCACGAAAATTGACCTTGCTGTTCGCGCACGTCCAAAATTTCGCGCAAAGGTTTATGCGCCACCGCAGTTTGTGCAATGCGCGCGGGATCTACGTTTTTTAAGTGCGTCAAATCGGCCGGCGCGCGCAACGCAATCAGTCCGTTGATACCGTTTTGAAATTCTTTCTCGCCGGGCGCAATAAAAGCCAGTTGTTTTTTATCAGCCGTCAAATAAAAGTTTTTAGAAAAATTTTCCGGTGCGTTAAACCGCAGTACCGGTTGCAAGCGTGCGTCTAAAAGCTGTTTATAAATTTCTTCGGCTAGCGGCGTTGCGCCCACGTCCGTGCGGAGTAAAACCACGTCGTAGGGTTTAAATTTCCCGTTGCGCCGGGCGGTTTTTAACGCCCAAATCATCACGCGGGCATATTTTTCAAGTTGTGTTTTGGTCAGTAACATTTTTGTTCCCCCTTTTCTCTTATAATGTTATAATACAAAAAAAGGACGAGAAAATATGAAAAAATTATTTTTATTGCTTTTGTTGGTTGGCCCGTTTGCAACCGCTTGGGCTGACGTATCCCCCAAACCGGAAATGGAATTTTCGTTTGTGTATAACACCGCGCAAAAACCCGCTATTGACCCTTTTGGCAGTGAACAAATCCAATGCACCGATAACCAATGTTTAGAAAGCAAACCGCTAGGCCACTACGGGTTGCAAAAATTATATTGCACGCCGGAAAGTTGTTTTTCCGTAGCGTATGAATATACCGATTTCCAAAAGTTAGTAATTGCCTTCGCCGACGGCACCAAACGCGAAAGCAATATCTTTCCCGCCACGCACAAATTGCGTGCGCGCTACAAAGTACAAGTAGAAAAAGACTCCCTGCGTGTAGAATCTACCAACGTCGTGCCGGACTTGGGCGCGTGGGCACGCACGGATGCGTTATTCTCGCTACTGCTCGTGCTGATATTGGAAATAATCGCCGCGGTAGCGTACCTTATCTATACGCAAAAAAGTTTTACCATTTTGTGGAGCGTGGCCGTAGCCAACGTGCTGACAATGGCGGTATCGTGGATATTGTTGGCGTGGTACGCGTCTGACACGGCTTTCTTGTGGGTGTTTTACGTAGTGGCGGAAGCGTTAATTATCCGTTTAATGAACATCCGAAAGCTCGCACTTAAAGATGCGTTTGTGCTTAGTATTGCCATGAACGTAACGAGCTATTCTATCGGCATGATATTATCGTTTTGGCTAGCCGAACTGATTTTTTAAACTATTGTTTGGAAACGTAACACATATTTTGAGCGTCATCTACTGAGCCGCAACCTGTACCAATGCTTTTACACGCCCGGTTCGCCCGGGCATTATTTTTGTCTGCATAGCATAACATCCAGCCATCACGAGCATCTCCATACCCTGCGTGGGCATATACACTACGCAACGAAACTCCCGGCAATAACGGCGAGCTCGTATAAACACTTTGATCCATGCCACCGGAAACTAAATAAAAATTGGTACCATCCGCTATTTCCCAATAATGACCTGATTTTTCTGTCGCCGCAAAACCGACGTCCAGCACATTAAAATCATTCGTGTAAGAATTGTTAGCCAAATAATAGCGTTCCTGTGCCTCGCGAATTGCTTTGTTAAATACAATCAGTTGCACCAAACGCGCTTTATCCACCGCTTTTTGGTACTGCGGCAGAGCCACCGATGCCAATATGCCGATGATTAACACAACAACCAATAATTCAATTAACGTAAATGCTTGTTTGTTTTTCATACAACCTCCTTTTTTATCATTAAATAAAATGTAGCAAAAAAAAAAAACGATGTCAAGGCCCTTGCCGGGCCCAGGCATTTTGAGAGTCAACCTCTACTTACTTGGAGCCACACTCTTTTTGCTGTGTTGCTTTGCAACGCACTCCTTACCAAACAGGCAAAAAACAACTCCGAAAAAGTTACAATATAGGTATGCATTTTATTGATTCACACGCACATCTAAACGACCCGGCCTTTGATAGCGACCGCGACACGCTGATCCGCACTACCTTACCGCAAGCCAATATCGGCGCGAGTGTGGAAATCGGTTGCGCGCCCGAAGAGTGGCAACCCACGCTTGATTTAGCAGATAAATATCCCCACTTTATTTACGCCGTACTTGGTGTTCACCCGGAGTACGCCCCCAAATATACCGCCGAAGCGGCGGCGCAGTTATCCCAACTTCTGCAAGACTCGCGCGTGAAAGCCGTTGGCGAAGTAGGGCTTGACTATACGTGTTTAGACATCGCCGACAAGACCGTCCAACACCAAACTTTTTTACAAATGATTACGCTAGCCAACCAAACTCAAAAACCGCTTGTTTTGCATGTTCGCAGAACAGGCGAAGATTACGCCGCCTACGACGATACTTTTGCCGCACTCAAACATCATTGGCAACACACCGCCCGCACCGCTCATCCCGGCGTATTACACTGTTTCTGCGCCCGGTATGAGGAGGCCAAACGTGCCTTAGACCATGGGCTTTTGCTGGGCATTAACGGTTGTTTTACGTACAAGAAAAACGAATATATCCGCGAAGCCGTCAAAAAAGTAGGCGCTGATAAAATTATTTTAGAAACCGATTGTCCGTACCTCTCGCCGCAAGGCAAGCGCGGTACTCGCAACGACCCGTCCAACATCCCGCTTATTGCCGAGTTTGTGGCGGACTATTTAAATATCCCGCTAGAAGAATTAGCCGCTAAGACGGTAGAAAACGCAAAAAAGTTGTATGGCTTACCGTAAATTTGTTATAGTGGCTAAAGGAGCGTTATGAAAAAAGCAAGTTTATTTATTTTCTTATCTGTTTGTGTGTTATTCGCCGGATGCACGTCTAAAGAACAAGACGAAAAAATCAGGGCGTTTTGGTTTGGACAACTTTTTGGCGTAATGATGAAAGCATCCTCTTTTAAACAACCTGCAGCCATGCCGCTGCCGGTATCATTTGCCAAATCGGCCGCCGCACGATCCGCGCAACCCGTACCAGTGCAAAGCAAACCGGTTTCCCACACGGTCACTACCCCTAAACCGCAACCCGCACCGATTATGGACGTAACTATGGATGACGATGCCTTACCCGGCAAAGCGTCGTACGATGACCGCGTACGCATGAAACAAGATTGGACCACACTACAACTTAACAACCAAGCCGCGCTCAGAGATTTACAAACTACCTTCGGCGGAGACGTCAAAGACAAAGCGTTTTACATCATGCTTAATACCGAGCAAAAACTCAAACAAGCGGCCTATACCGCCGCCGATTATAACGCTTACGCCAGCCGCCAGAGCGGTTTATTGCAAGAGCAAAACAAAGCACTTGCCCAACTGATGGAACAAAACAAAGCCAGTATCCGCCGCATTAAAAATTAACCGCAGCATGGTTTTTGGCTCCGGCTTAACCGCCGGAGCTTTTTGTTTTATATACACAAAAAACACTTCTCTTTTTCGTCGCAAAATGATATGCTAAAGTTTTCAAGCCGTACACTAAGGAGATAACACGTATGAGAATGCTGGACATTATTATTAAAAAACGCAGTAATAAACCGCTCACGCAAGAGGAATTTAATTTCGTCGCCCAAGGGGCGGCTAAGGGCACCGTGCCGGATTATCAGCTTTCCTCGTTTTTAATGGCCTGTTTTTTAAACCCGCTTTCGGATAAAGAAACCGCCATGTTTACGAAAGCCATGGCGCACTCCGGCGGACGGTTAGATTTTAAGAAAGTTACCAAACTGCCCAAAGTAGATAAACACTCCACCGGCGGCGTGGGCGACGGCATTTCGCTAGCACTAGCCCCCCTTGTGGCGTGCGGAGGAGTAGCGGTGCCGATGATGTCCGGGCGCGGACTAGGGCATACAGGCGGCACGCTTGATAAATTAGAGTCCATGAAAAATTTTAACGTGCGTATGCCCGTTAAAGACATTTACAAACAAATTCAAAAAATAGGCGTTTGTATGTTCGGCCAAACGAGCGACCTCGCTCCCGCCGATAAAAAACTATACTCCTTGCGCGATGCTACCGGCACCGTGGAAAGCCGCCCTTTAATTGTGGCGAGCATTTTATCTAAAAAATATGCCGAAGGGGTGGACAGTTTGCTGATGGACGTGAAATACGGCTCCGGCGCGTTTATGCAAAAATTGGAGGACAGCCGCAAGTTAGCCCGCGCGCTGGTCAACACGGCCAAACTCCTCGGACTCAAATGCCGCGCACTCATTACGTATATGGACCAACCGCTCGGACGCGCCATCGGTAACGCGAGCGAAATGCGCCAAACGATTGAAATTTTAAAAGGCAACAAAACGCTCGCACCCGATTTTTACGAACTTTTAATGGAAGAAGCCGTGAACATGCTGCTGATCAGCGGTGCGCAAAAAGATGCCCAAAAAGCACGCAAACTGTTGGAAGAAAAAATTAGCAACGGTGAAGCCGCCGCCAAACTGCGCGAAATGATTAAATGGCAAGGCGGCAATCCGGCCGTCGTAGATAAACCGGAAGTATATTTTAAAGACGCCAAATTAAAATATGAATTTAAAGCCGACAAAAACGGCTATGTGGGGCACATTGATGCTAAAACCGCCGGCTGTGCCGCCGTACTTTTGGGAGCCGGACGCAACACCATGGAAGATAAAATTGACTACGGTGCGGGCATTTGGCTTCACAAAAAATGCGGCGACGCGGTGAAGAAAGGAGACGTTATCGCCACGATTTACGCCTCCGACAAAAAACGGTTAGACGCGGGAACGGCGTTATTTAAAACGGCCGTTAAACTAGGTGCCAAAAAACCCGCCCCGTATAAAATTATTAAGGAAGTAATTAAATAAAAAATTCCCCCGTTGGTTAGAACGGGGGAATTTTTTGCAATCAAATACTAGGGTAATTTGTAAAAACAGTTAGAACCGCTGCCGCACGTGCCTTGTAACACGCCTTTGAACAACTTTTCGCAATAAGCACCTTTGTCGGTAAAAGGGGATGCATTGTTGGGATGATTGCTTTCAACACAATATATAACCTGCCCATCTTCTAATGCCTGGTTTAAGGCAAAACCTGTTCCCGCATACGGGCCGGAAATTCGTCCGATATAAATGCTATGTCCGTGTTCATCGTGGTTATAAATTTGGACCGACCAGTCCAAGTTGGAACGGGTATCTGTTATAGCAGAACTGTTGTGCCACTTTTGAGTCCCTGTCCACGGAATATCAACATCTAGCTCGTCAAAAGTTTCGGGCCACTTTCCGCCGTTAGCCATTTGATACGTTTGCACCGCCTGACCAATTGATTTAAGCAACGTCAACGCTTGTGCCGCGCGCGATTTTTCCACCGCCTTCTGATACTGCGGCAACGCCACCGCCGCCAGTATGCCGATAATGAGAACGACTACCAATAATTCAATTAGCGTAAATGCTTTTGTGTTTTTCATACAACCTCCTTTATATCATTAAATAAAATGTAGCAAAAAAAAAAACGATGTCAAGCTTTTTTCGCTTTTCTGGCACCAGAAAAGCTAGCAAAAGCCGGCGGCCCGCAGGGTCCTACGCTCATAAAAAGCAGTTAAAACAGGAAAATTTTTCAAACTCACTTCGTTCAAACATGAAAAATTTTTACCTGTTTTAACGCTTTTTAACGACTCGCTATCAGGCGGATAAACAACAAAAAAAACAAAGTTTTTGTAGGTCGGATGTAAATCCGACGTTCTCAACAGAGCAATATATTGTCGGACTTACGTCCGACCTACTGATCCAAAAGAAAACCCCGCTTTAGGCGGGGGTATGATTAAGAGAGATTCGGTCACAAGTCGGCTCGTTGACCCTCGCCGCTCGCGACCCCGGTTTTAAAGTAGATGTTTGCGGTTTTATCAAAGAAAAACGCCTGAGTTCTAGGCGCGAACTTGCGAAGTGTACTGCTTGACACGCGCGGAGCGCGGAGGTACTCGAGCAAGTGAGCAACAAAGAAATCAGGCGTTTTACGAAGATAAAACACGGAGAGGGAGAGATTCGTCCTGCGTCAATTTCCTGACGGAAATTGCGCCCGGAACCGCCCTCGCGGTTTTTGCCTTTCGCGGCTTACGCACGCTCAAACAAAAACATCGCTCCGGGCTTCGAATCTCGACGTCACGCAAAGCAGTTTGCGTGACTCCACTCTCTCCGTATGAATTAAAAAACACCCTTGCGGGTGCTTTTTAATTCATACGGAGAGGGAGAGATTCGAACTCTCGATACGGTTTCCCGTATGCAGTCTTTCCAGGACTGTGCCTTAAACCGCTCGGCCACCTCTCCAAAATCGGTGTGCGGTTAAAACTACCTATCTATTATAGCAAATTCTACGAGGTTACTGGAAATGCGCCCGTGTTACCGTCGGGCCGGTGTTTGAAAAGTCAATCCCAACAACCGCCCCAATAACATCAACGGACATAAGATAAAAATACTAAATAAGATAACAGCCACCGTCGCCAGAAAACCAACTGCCAATACCAACAGTCCACCCAAGATCCCCCCGTTATCGCCTTGCGGGCGGGCGTGGTCTTTGGGTGCTGCGGGCGAAACAATCTGTCCCGTTTCGTCAATAATTTCCGGCTCAATGACGTGCGGTTTTTCCGTGTTCATACTTTATCATACCGTTTTTGCCGGAAAATTACTTCCAACAAAATAGACTAATTTACCCGCCGCGGATACACGCTGTCTTGCGGTTTCCAGTTGGCAAGCACTTCGGCAAAAGCACGGGCCTCGCGTTTGGCTCCGGCTAAATCGTGCAAGCGGTAATTACCGCATTGCCACGCGTGTTCGGCTCCGGGGATCGGGCCTTCAAAATTAGCAATAAACAAAAACGTTTCGCACAAAAGCGGTACCGCGTCGGATGCTTCCCACGTACCGGCAATCAGCAAATCAAACCCTGTCTGACACCCCATCGGCCCCCAATTTAATACTTTGTCCGCCCACGAGGAATGTTCACGCAAATAAACCGCCCCCAAATGTTCCAGCGTGTGAATTACTGCCGGACTCATCGGTGTTTGGCGGTACGGTGCTTTAAGCCGCACGTCAAACGTAGTTACCACCTTGGGGCCTAATTCATCTCGCCGGGAAACATACACGCCCGGGTTTAATTTTTCGTGGTCAACTTCAAAACGCGTTACTTTATTCATGGGTAAACTCCTTGGTTAATGCAGTAAGTAGCGTCCACGTCCGTTCAAAACCCGTGTGTGCCATGGTCTGCCAAAAATCTTCGTATTGGGCCATATTGGTTTGTTCTTGTCCGGCTACATCACTAATTAGGCGCATGCTTAAAAACGGTATTTGATAGCGGTAACAGGTTTGCGCGATCGCCGCTGATTCCATATCGCACGCAAGTGCTTGTGGAAAATGTTGCAGAATTTTCGCTACCGGCTCCGCACCGGAAACGAACAGGTCGCCCGTGCAAATCAGCCCCGTATGCACGGCATGCGGCGTTTGGGCGCGCAATTTTTCCGTGGCGGCCAGCAAGGTTTTATCAGCTACAAAAAAGGTGGGCAATCCCTGCACTTGACCGTACTCGTTGCCGTCTCCGCACCACATATCGTGGTACACATATTGTGTACCGATTACCGTGTCTAACGTATTTAAAGCGGAGCTAAGTCCCCCCGCCACGCCGGAGTTAATTACATAATCGGGTGAAAAATTTTTGATGAGTTCCAGCGTGCCCAACGCGGCATTTACTTTACCCATGCCGCATTGGGATAAAATAATTTCACACCCATTCAACGTACCGCGCACAAAGTTAAACGGACCTATCGTTGCGGCACTGTGGGTTTGCAACCGGGAAACGAGTTGCTCTTCTTCGCGTTGCATCGCGCAAATAATACCGATTTTTTTCATAAACACCTACCGCTTATATTTTCGCATAAATTTTCCCGCGGTGCAAGATAAATAGTAAAATATAGATAGGTTACGCGTGAAGTCACATCACGCAATTTCAACAACCGAGGAAAAATTATGTTACCCAAAGCGTATGAACCGCAAGAAGTAGAACAAAAACTCGCCGATAAATGGCAACAAGCCAAACTATTCGCGGCTAAGGCCGACAAAACCAAAAAACCGTTTGTTATCGTTATTCCCCCGCCCAACATTACGGGAGCCCTGCACATGGGGCATGCCTCCACAAATACTTTGCAAGACGTACTGATCCGCGCCCACCGGATGTTTGGCGAGGACGCCTACTGGGTGCCCGGCACCGACCACGGCGGTATTGCCACGCAAAACGTCATTGAGAAAAAACTTTCTAAAGAACAACATAAATCGCGCCACGATTTAGGCCGGGAAGAATTTGTCAAAACCGTCTGGGAGTGGTACAACGAGTGCGGCAACGCTATTTACACGCAATTTCGCAAAATGGGTTGGGCGTTAGATTTATCCGATATCCGCTTTACCATGGATGAAAAACGCGCCAAAGCCGTCTATGAATGCTTTAAAGAATGGTGGGATAAAAAATACATCTACCGCGGCAAACGCCTGATTAACTGGTGCGTGCGCTGTTCTACCGCATTATCAGATATTGAAGTAGAACATGAACAGCACGCCGGGAAACTCTGGCATTTACGCTATAAAGGCGAAGACGGCTCGGACGGCATTGTAATTGCCACTACCCGCCCCGAAACTATTTACGCCGATGCCGCTATCGCCGTCAACCCCAAAGACAAACGCTTTGCAAATATGATCGGCAAAAAAGTAATTATTCCGCTGGCGAACCGCGCTATTCCGATAATTGCCGACGAAGCTGTGGAAATGGAATTTGGTACGGGGGCGTTAAAAATCACCCCGGCGCACGACGCGACCGACTATGAAGTCGGCAAACGCCACAACTTGCCTATTCTAACGGTTATTAACGACAAAGGCAAGATGATTAACTGCCCGGAAAAATACCTCGGCATGGACCGCGACGTCTGCCGCAAAGAAACCGTTAAAGATTTAGACGCCGCCGGCCTGCTTGTTAAAGAAGAAAAATATACCAACAATGTTTCCACCTGTTACCGCTGCCACAGCACCATTGAGCCGTTTATGAGCGAACAATGGTTTGTGAAAATGGATAAACTGGCCGCCCCGGCTATCCAAGCCGCCGAAACGGGCGAACTGGCTTTCCACCCGGCTAACTGGAAAAACCCCTTCTTAAATTGGCTCAAAAACATACAAGACTGGTGCATTTCCCGCCAAATTTGGTGGGGGCACCGTATCCCGGTGTGGTACTGCCGTCATTGTAGCGAAAAAGGCCTTACGTTTGCTACCGACCAACAAGGCCGCGAACAACTCACTAAAGTTTCGTTTGAAGACGGCGCAGAACCGATCGTTTCGTTTGAAAAGCCGGAAAAATGTCCGCATTGCGGCGGGCACGATTTGGTGCAAGACCCGGACGTGCTAGACACGTGGTTTTCTTCCGCGTTGTGGCCGATGTCCGTTTTCGGCTGGCCGGAGAAAACGGCTGATATGGAACATTTTTATCCCACGTCTGTTATGGTAACGGGTTACGAAATTTTGTACCTGTGGGTCGCGCGTATGGTAATGACCGGGCTTGATTTCACCGGGAAATTGCCGTTTAAAGATGTCTATTTAAACGGTATCGTGCGCGATAAAAGCGGCCAGAAAATGAGTAAATCTAAAGGCAACGTCATTGACCCCTTAGATATGACTGCCAAATACGGCACGGACGCGGTGCGCTTTTCTTTACTCATGCAAGCCGTGCCCAGTAAAGATATCCCTTACGCCGAAGAAAGCATCACAGGGGCACGCAATTTCTGCAATAAACTCTACAACGCCTCGCGCTTTATCTTAATGAATATGGAAGGCATTAACGGCCCGCTTACCATGCCCAAAAACGTAACGGAACTTGCCGATAAATGGATATTGGACCGCTTTACCAACGCTATTAAAACGGCATGCGAAGGCATTGAAAAATACAACCTCGCGCTGACGGCCAACACGCTTTATCACTTCTTGTGGGGCGACTTTTGCGATTGGTACATTGAACTGGCCAAACAACGCTTTCAGACGGCCGAAAAGGAACACGTCATGGCGTTGTGCGTCAACATTTTGTATGGAACGCTCAAAGCGTTGCACCCGCTCATCCCGTTTGTGACGGAAGAAATCGCGGCCTCGTTGCGCCCGTACGTAGGCGAGAAAGAGGAATTTTTGCTCAACCAAAGCTATCCGACGTTTGACAGTTCCCTCTGCCACCCGGACGCGGTACAAAAAATGGACGTTATCCAAGGCGTCACGCGTGTGATCCGCACGATACGCAGCCAGTTTAACGTGCCGCCGGGCTTAAAAATTTCTGCCGTTGTTACCGCTAAGGACGCAGACGATTTGGCAATCGTGCGCGAACAGGCCGCGTACATTAAACTCATGGCGAAAATTGAAAACTTATCTATACAGGTCAATGCCGCCAAGCCGAAACAAACCGCTACGGCAGTATTTGAAAACCTGACGGTATATGTACCGCTCACGGGACTAATTGACTTTGACAAAGAACGCAAACGCTTGGAAAAAGAACTTGCGCAAGCCAAAGCCAATATCGCATCGCGTCAGGCACGCTTGTCGCAGGAAAATTTCATCAAGCACGCCCCGGCCGAGCAAATTCAAAAAACCAAAGATGAATTAGCCGCCGCCGAACTCGCACTGGCGCAAGTAACGGCTTCGTTGGAGGACTTAAACTAATGAACAAACTTAGCAAAATTATCGCGCTTGCCGTCGGCCTCTTATTACCGGTTGCTGTGTTGGCTCAAGAAACGGACTGGAAAGCTCTTTCCCACTACGAAAAAACGCCCGTTAAAAAACAACTTACAGACCGTCTGACTGAGTACGCCCGCATAGATACGCAAGCCAAAAAATCATCTAAAGTACCCAGTACCCCCGGGCAACTTAAACTGGCCAAAATGCTGGCTAAGGAGCTTAAAAAGAACGGGGCTGTTAACGTAAAAACCGATAAATACGGCATTGTTACGGCGGAAATTGCGTCCAATTTGGATAAACCCGCCCCGGTGCTGGCGTTTATCGCGCACCTGGATACCCCTTCGGCGATTTCTGCCGCAAATGTCAAACCGCAAGTACATGAAAATTACAACGGCGGCACGATCGTCATTAACGCAGAAAAGAAATTATCGCTAGACCCGTATATAGCCCCGCAACTCATGCGCGCCAAAGGGCATGATATTGTTACCGCTTCGGGAGATACGCTCTTGGGTGCCAACGGTAAAGCCGGACTGGCTATTTTAGTAACGGTGGCCCAATATCTTTACGACCACCCCCAAGTGCCGCACGGCACAATCAAACTGGTTTTCACGCCCGATAGCACCACCGGCAACGGCGTAGCACATGTAGATACGGCCACCCTGGCAGCCAATTATGCTTACACGTTAGATGCGGGCGAGCTGGGCCAACTGATAGACGAAACCGCTTCGTCCAAAACATTTAAAGCCGTCTTTGAGGGAGACCGCACCGTAGCATTGGGGCACGCCATTTCTTCCCCCTTTGCCGATAACGTGCTTATGGCGTCGGACTTTCACACCTTGCTACCGCGTCACAAACGCCCGGAAACCACCGCAAACAAAAATGGGTTTATCTTTGTAGATAACATCTCTACCGCGGGCAACCGGACCGAAGTAACGGGTGTTATCCGCGCATTTTCCGACGAAGAAATGAACAGCTTAACCCAAGAAGTTACCCAAGCGTTTGCCACGGTCAAACGGATGAACTATAAAGGTAAAAACTTTGCGCTTACATTTGCCGACCAAGAAAAAAATATCAAAAACGCTATCCCGCCCGCGGCATTGCGCATAGCCGAACAAGCGTTCTCGCAAGAAGAAGTAGCCGCGCACCGTACGGCCGCACGCGACACAACCGACGGCGCACGTTTAGCCGCTAAAGGGTTGCCTGCGGTGGGATTGTTTACCGGATATTACTTATCCGGCGTGCAGGAATATGCCGACGTAGACGTCATGGAATCGGCGTTCCGCTCGGTGATGCGGCTGAGCACCTTGTGGGCCAACCAAAAGAAATAAGTGCTTTTCTAAGTAAGAGCCCTACTCGCGTAGGGCTCTTAAATTTTGTCAGTTTTTCTTACGCTAGGGTAACAAATAGTATTTACGACTGCCGGCCGTGGTACTATACGTTGCCTTTTCTATTTTCTCACAGAAAGATCCGTCCCCGTTAGATGCTTCTTGGCAATAATCCCCCTCTTTCCAGAAAGAAAATCCCCAACATTTATAAGGCCCTTTTGTCCAATGCGCCATTACGTACACTGCTTGATCGGTCGTACCGTTTAACATAACTTCAAAATCTTTGCCTTGTCTATACGAATCAGTCCCATTCGTAGCAAACGAACAAATAGGATGATTTGGCGCCTCAAGCGGTAAATCTATATCCAATTCATCAAAATTATGTGCATATTTCCCGTTAGCTAAAAAATAAGATTCTTCTGCCGTTCTGATAGCGCGTGCTACTGTTTTCAACTGTGTATTACGGCTTTTCCATACTGCTTTTTGGTATTGCGGCAGAGCTACCGCCGCCAATATACCGATGATAAGAACAACAACTAAAAGTTCAATAAGCGTAAATGCGTTTGTCGTTGTAACACGTAGGTCAGGCTCCGCCTGACGGATGATTAACCTTATTTCATTTTTCCAAAAGGAATTTCCTTT
>NZ_CACVRB010000018.1:0-25925 GCF_902756455.1 Candidatus Avelusimicrobium caledoniensis
AAAGGAATGATGTCCCTATCGGGCCATTGTCAGGCAAAGCCTGACCTACCTAAATTACAACGCTCCGGCTTTACGTTAATAGAATTATTAGTCGTCGTTTTAATCATCGGCATTTTGGCCGCCGTGGCATTGCCTCAATATAAAATGGCGATCGGAAAAGCATACTGGAGCGAGATGGTTACCCTCGCCGGCACCATTAAACAAGCCCAAGAGCGTTATTATTTAGCCAACGGTGCATATGCCAACACCCAAGACGAGTTAGATATTGCATTACCCGTTCAAAGTACTCCTCACAACGTAAGCGGGAATTATTTTTACACCCCGTCCGGCTTATATGTCCGTCTTTACGGCTACGGTGTGTTAGTCAATTCAAAAACCCGGTTCCCGGGAGTTCTATTGATATGGCGTTGGGATCATACTGACAAGAGGCCCGGAAAACGAGATTGTTATGCTATCGCAACTAATAACGATGCCAACGAATTATGCCGTCGCGTCTCCCAACATGCGCCCCTTTCAGGCACCAGTGAGGGTTATAAAGTTTATTACATAGATTGACAGGGGTTATTACACGTCCGCACTTTTACACGCGCGTAAAAATACGGCAGAACACACTACCTCTTTGTCGGGGAAAAGCTTTTGCGCCGCCGATTTATATACCGCAAGTTGCGGGCGGTATTTTTCCACTAATTTTTGCGTGCCACCCGTGGGAATTTTGTCGGTTTTGTAGTCCACCACCCAAATTTTTCCGCCCGTGCGTTCCAACACAGCGTCCATTACGCCGCTTTCCACCAGTCCGTTTTCGGTTACGTACGAAAACGGCATTTCCGCGGCTAACAACTTACACGCACGCAACTGCGCGCAAACATCAGACGTTACAAACGGCGTGATAATTTCCGCCGCGGCTTGTTCGCGCGTAACAAGTCCCGTTTCGCGCGCGGCTTGCGCTAATGTTTGCCCCACGTCCGGTTGCGGCTGCATGAGTAAAACTTGCATCGCGCGGTGGCAGACTGTTCCCACCTCGGCGGCGGCTTGCTGTTCGGGCGCAAGCAAGGTATTTGATTCTACCCGCTCACTGGGCGACAAATTTTGCTCGCTAAGCAATTTTTCATAACGCGCTTTTCGCGCATCAAACGCTGTTTTCCACTTCGCTAAATCTAATGAAGTTAGCGCAATTTCTTGCACCGGGTGCGTGCGGTAAATAAACGCGGCCGGATCTTCGTACGCAAAGTACGACACGGGCACAGCTATTTCTTCCGGTCCCAGTTTTTCCGTTTGACCGTCCGGCCATAACCCCGCCTCTACAAATGCGCGGGCGGCTTTCTCGGCTCCTTTGCGCCCGTCGGCTACAAGCAACAATTTTTCTTTGGCACGCGTTAAAGCCACGTATAAAATGCGGACTTCTTCGCACCGCTCGTGTTTCTTTTGTTCTTCTTCTAAAAATGCTAAATTTGCATCGCAAATTTTCCCGGCTCTGAGTCCGTGCATGTTATACTGCCACGAAAATAGATGTGACGAAGGCGCGGCTGTACTTCCCGTTTCTTTTTTGGATAAATCTGCCAAAATGACGACGGGGAAATCAAGCCCTTTAGACTTATGCACCGTCATTACAGACACCGCATCCAGCGCATCCAGCGGTGCAGAGCCAAACGCCTCGGGCGTGTTTTGCAGCGTATCTTGCAGCGCGGCTAAAAATTGCCCGAGTGAAGACGGCCCTTCCCCCCACACATTTTGCGCTTGTGCCACCAAACGCGTTAAAATTTCTAACGTCTGTTCGCCTTCGTACGCCGCGGCGCACAGCTCGGGCAAGGAAGTATTATCTATCACTTGTTCCAACAATTTCTGCACGTCGCTACGTCCGACTTTACCCGCAAATTCAAGGAGCAGTTTATAAAGCCGCGCCAACTTTTCATCCGCTGTTTTGGCATGAACAGACAACTCCCCCCGGGCTGAAATTTGGTAAATTTCCTCGTCTGTAAACCCGCCCAAAGGACTACGCAATACCCCCACCAACGAAGTAGTGTCCGACGGATCAGCCGCTACGCGCAGGAAATTTAGAAAATCGTTAATTTCTTGGCGTTTAAAAAAATCTTTTTCGCTATCGGCGTTAAACGCAATGCCGTGACGGCGCAAAGCGTCCATATACGGTCCGGCGGTGGTAGCCGCACGCGTTAAAACGGCAATGTCTTTATAGGCCAATTTTTCGCCGCTAGCCAGTTTCATCCGGCCAACGTTTTGCTTGATCCAACACGCAATTTGTTCGGCTTGGTTATCGCGCAAATCATCGGCTTGCACCGGGGTTTTTTCGGGCGTGTTCACAAACAGCCACTGCACGGCATTTTCCCGCGGCAATTTGGTAGGTACAATGGGCTCGTACGCCGGTTGGAACGCGGTTTGCTGTACCATTGCGCGTTGGCAAACTTCGTTGGCGACCGTGACGATATCCGGCACACTGCGGTAATTTTGGCGCAAAAAACATTTCACGCCGCCCTGACTTAAAATCAACCGGGTAAATAATTCATACGCCGTAATATCTGCCCCGCGGAAACGGTAAATAGATTGTTTCGGATCGCCCACCACAATCAGTTTGCCCGGGGTTAATTTGACATCTTGCCAACGAAGCGCGGAAGACGATTTTTCTTCCGCCAAAAATAAAAGAAGTTCCCCTTGGGCCGGGTCGGTATCTTGGAACTCGTCAATAAATAAAACGTCCAGTTTTTCTTTCAGCAGCCGCCGCACATATAAATTATGCTCCACCAAATTGCGCGTTTTTACAATTAAATCGTCAAAGCTTAAAATACCCGCACGCGCGTAATCTTCGCGTATCTGCCGTGCAAGCGGCTCCACTAACGCAAGTGCTTGGCGGAATAGTTGTTGTTGATCCGGCCGCATTTTAAGCGCAAATTGCACGAGTCCGCGCGCTTCTTCAAATGCGTCCTCCTCCCACCCTTTGGGGAGCGTGGAAGTAAGCGCGGGCGGGGTTGTTTTTTCAGACGATAAAATTTCTTCCCCGCGCAAAAACCGGGCGGCTTCTAACAAGGTTTTTTCCGACCATACAAGTGCTTTTTCAATGTTGCGCGGTTGCGGACGTTTGGGGTCCAAATAGGCACTACTCCACGCGCGCGCCTGGGCGGCTTTTTCTTCACAGATATTCGCCAGCATAGACGCGTGCGAAAAATAATCGTACTGCTCTATTTTACCGCTGCAGAGTTCTTGCGTAAACGCTTTTAACTCAGGTAGTGAAATTTCCGGCAGTACACTTTTCCACGCTTCTTTACGCGAGGCATTGATGCCCAGTTCTTCATCTAAAAATGCGTTCCAACGGGCATTAAACACCCGCGCGGCCTTCGTGCCGGAATCAATTTCCGCCTGCGGCGACAAACCCGCCTCTAACGGAAATGTGCGCAAAATATCGGCACAAAAACTGTGAATTGTTCCCACGCCGGCGCGGTCCAAACGCGCCAGCGCCGCCTGCGCACGTGGCAAAATGTCTTTAGCTTGCAAATTAAAATGTTGCTCAATAAACGTAAGTAACGAGCGCTCGTCAATTTCTTTTCCGGCTTGTTTATCTTGGATATCGCGCACAATTTGATGCAAGGCAGTAACTAAGCGGTTTTTGATTTCGGCCGCGGCTTTTTCGGTAAATGTCAGCGCGACGATTTTATCTACCGCTATTCCTTGTGCCAATACCGCCAGACAAATACGCCGGATCAGCAGCGTTGTCTTTCCGGTACCCGCCCCGGCCTCCACCACCATATTGACGTTCAAATCGTGCAGTACACGCGCACGGTCTTCGGTCAGTTTAGTTACCATAGCGGGCCTCCTCTAATTGTACGCCGGGCGCACTTTTGCGTGCGCGCATTAAACAGGAAAAACTGTCCTTGCGGCAGATCGCACTGTACGGACAAAACGCACATAATTCCGACGGGTACAACACAAAGGTTCCTTCGCGCACCAGTTGGGCCAGCAGGTTTAAAAATGCTTCGGCTTTGGGCCGCATGGCCGCGATTTCTTCGGCGGGCAAATCGCGTTTATCATACCCCTTGCTAATGCTAAGCAAACACGCACCCGCGCACGAAAACCCGTTTAATTTCGCCAGTTTTCCGGCGGCAAGCGCATATAAAAACGGTTGGAAAATCAAATGCGTAAAAAACGATTTGGCTAAATCGGACGTGCCTTTGCGAGACGATTTATAATCGGCAATAATAAATTTTTTCCCCGTGTTATCCACATCAATACGGTCAATAATACCGCGCAACACAAACGGCAGATTATCCACGCTAACGGCGGAAAATTCTTGCTCAAAATAACTCGGCGTAAACGTGCCTAAATTCTTTATATCTTCTTGAGCAAAGCTGATAAGCCGCGTGCGGATCTGTTCTAATAAGAGTTCCCACACCACCGGATAAATACCAAACGCCCGGTAGCTTTGCTTAGTGTAATGTTTGGCAAGCGCGCGGTCTATATATTCTTCTACGCCGCTATCAAAAAGCTGATGCGTTAAACCTTGTTTATTTAGTTCGCGGTAAAATTCCTCCAACACACGATGATAAACCGTACCGCGCGTGTTGGGGGCCAGTTCATAGCGTGCGCAAACGTCGTCTTGATCTTCCAAATGTAACGCTTTGCGGAAAAAGTATTTCATCGGGCAGGCGGCTAAATCTTGCAAAGCCGACGGCGAAAAACCGCTTTTTTGCCCGGCTTCAAATATGCGCTCGCCACTTTGAATCAGTCCGTCCAACGCACCCACCGCCCCGCGCGATTTAAGTGCATGCGCCGCGGCGGTTTGACGCATTATATCCGGCGTAAAAAACCCGGCCGTTTGCCAATCTTTTTCGCAAACCGGGCCGCGCAAAAGTAACGTACATGACATTTCTTTAGGCGTTAAAAAAGACAAATCAATCCGGGCCAATTGATGCGTCATGCGTGCGCTGATACGCGGTGCCTCGTTGGTACGCCACGCCTGATGCGTAGCGCGCGCCAGTTCGGCCACGTACACCGACGGCACGATTTCTTTTCCGTCAACGCCGCGTGTGGCATACGACACGTATAATTTGTGCGTAGCACTGCTGCACGCACTAAAAAAAAGTAATCGTTCTTCCGCGGTCCGCTCCGACTTTTGACTGATCCAGTACCCAAGCACATCACGCAAAATATAGCGGTAACGGTCGCGCAAGATAGGGTCTTCGGGTAGTACTTGCGGAAAAACTTTTTCGTTAAGTCCAAGTAAAAATACGGCTTTAAAGCGTAGGCCGCGCGCGCGTAGCACGTCGGTAAAAGTAACACCGCGGGCCACATTTTCCACTTCGTTAAACGTAAGCGAAGAAAGTGCTTCCGTTAATTCGCGGATAAATTCGCCTTGATTACTTCGCGCGCGCAAGGCACCGTAGTTAGTGAGCGAAGAAACACACGCACAAACCGCCCGGTAAATTTCCAATTCTTTACCTTGCAAAGAAGTTTCGTCTATGTTCTCTGCCAAAAACGCAAGCGTTTGTGTGCACTTTTCACCCCACGCGCCCGGCGCAGATAAGGCCTTTAATTGCGTATTACAATTTTCCAACCACGTTAAAAATGCAGGATCAAAATTTTCGGTCTGCGGCAGTAAATCTTGCCATTGGCTCAGATTCAAACTTACCAGTGATTTTTCCGTCAATTTGCGCCAGGTCCGTTTGGCAGGTTGTTTAAAATATGGTGATGAAACAATAGCCAGCACCTGTTCGCGCTCAAAGCCGCCAACGTCCAACGTTAGCAAATTCAAACAAAACGCCCCGAGCGGGAATTTAGCAAGCGGATAGGAAAACGACGCATTGAGCGGAATTTGGTTTTGTGCAAAAATGCGGCGCACCTCCTCTTGGTACGCGCCCGGTGTGCGCACGAGCACGCCGATATCGGTAAAATCGTATTTTTCTTCTTCCACCAAACGTAAAATTTCTTTAGCCGCAAAAAACACCTCGCCCGCCGGTTGCGCTGCCGATACAAGTTGCACGCCCGGGGCGGGGGCGTCTCCTTGCGGGGCAAACAGATACGGCCCGCTGGCTCCCAGTGCTCCGAAATCGTCCGTATTTTCATCTTGCCCGCCGCCGAAAGTGCCCAGCCAGTTTGTCTCAAAAAACTTACGTGCAAACTGGTAAGCCGGAAATTTGCCGTACGGGGCAAATACCGTCAGCGGATAGTGGGCTTTGAGTTGGTGCATAAGCTCCAACTGACGCCCGGGCATATCGTAAAACCCGTACCAAATAATTTGGGAAAATTGCTTGAGATAAGGCGAGTTTTCCGCTTGCGCAAGCGCCCGCTCAAAAAGCGCCTGATACGGGCGGTAACCCGGCAGGTGCGCTTCGCGCGTTTGATATTCTTTATAAACACGCACAAGCCACGCAAAGCGTTCTTTGTCTTGCGCAAACGGGCCGTCATCGGGCTCGCTCGCCAGTTGTTCTTCCAACACCTCTGGCGTAGCCAAGCTGTCGGCCAAATCACGCAACGCACTTTTAAGTGCCCCGATAAACCCGCGCGACACCGGATACACATTTAAACCCGGTTGGGATATGATTTCTTTAAACAAAAAATCGCGCAAATGGTCTTGCGGGAAAACGGGCAAATCGGGTCCGGCCTCGCTATCCAAGCGGTATAATAAAGAAGAGGCCGTCGTAAAATGGATATTAGCTACCGCTCCTTGCGTGCGCGCCAGTTGTGTTTGCAAACGCCGGGCTATGAGCGACGACGCACATACTACCAGCCACGGTTCTAACGGGCGGCGGTTGTGCATTGTAAATTGCAAAAATGACTTTTCCAAAGACGGATAATGCGCGTAAAAAAGTGTCATAGCCGGTAATAAATAGTAAAATAAAAATACTTACTTTATTATTGCATTTTTGCGCAGTTATGCAAAGCGTTTGAGGAGAAATTAATGACAATTTTGGACGCCGTTTTCTTAGGCCTGTTGCAAGCGTTGGGCGAATTTTTACCGATTTCCAGCTCCGCACATTTGGCACTTTTGCCGTATCTGCGCGGGCAGGAATATCAAGGGCTTAGCTTTGATGTAATGCTCCACGCCGCCACCTTGTTAGCCGTACTGCTCTATTTCTGGCGCGATTGGTGGGTGCTACTTAAGCAAGGTTTAACCGCGCCCAAAAGCCGCGAAGGCAAAATGCTGTGGTACTTAGCCGCGGCAACTGTTCCGGCGGCGGTAATGGGTTTTTTGCTAAACGACTGGGCGGAAAACGTATTTCGCAATCCGGCGTTAATTGCTATCAATTTAATCGTGTTTGCGGGCGTATTGTTTTGGGCAGATAAACAAGTTAAAAACCAAGCAACCGATTTATTTGACGTATCTTTTAAGACGGTATTTCTGATTGGTTGCGCGCAGGCACTCGCGTTAATGCCCGGCGTGTCGCGTAGCGGTATTACGATTACGGCGGCGTTATTTTTAGGGCTTTCTCGCAGTGTCAGCGCGCGTATTTCGTTTTTACTTTCCGCGCCTGTTATCGCGGGAGCTACGGTGCTTGAACTGGGGCATTTGGCCCCGGCCGATTTTAACGGTGCGCTACTGGCAGGAGTGATCAGCGCGTTTATCGGCGCGGTGCTTGTCATCGGCGGGCTGATGAAATATATTAAATCGCACACGTTTAACGTGTTTGTGTATTACCGGTGGATACTGGGCGCGGTAATTTTGGCAGTATATTATTGGAAAAAATAAACATTCTGGGCGCCATATCCCGCCTCTCTATCACGTTGAGTTTTTCCGGTTGCATTTTTGCATACCGCGTTAGCTGTGGAATTGTCAGCGGTTGCATAGCAAGCTCTTTTATCTTCCCAATCGGTACTCGCATGAGAATAACCAAATATTAACAGAATGTCCGGCAAGAAATTTTGTCCAAACGCATATACGCTTCCATTTACGCCGCCCGACGGATTTAAAGACAAACGCCATCCGGCCTTTCCAACCAACAGATTCCCCGAAACTTGGACATGTGGAATATCTATATCTAATTCCGTCCAATCGGTGGTATATGTTCCGTTAGCTAAGTAATACCGCTCTTGCGCTTGAACAACGGAATTAGCCAATGTGACCAGTTGCGTCATGCGCGCTTTGGCTACCGCAATTTTATATTGCGGCAGTGCCACCGCGGCCAATATGCCAATGATAAGTACGACAACGAGTAATTCAATAAGCGTAAATGCTTTGCCGTTACTAAATAAAGGTCTGTCATCCCGGAATTCGCCCGTCCGGCGAGGACTCCGGGATCTTCTGATTTTCTCTCGCTCGTTAGCCGTCCCGATAGAAACAAAAATACGAAGATGCCGGATAAAAACCTTCCGGCATGACAGCTTAATTTGATTTAAACAGCCCAACAAACAACTTCCTTTTTGCATACATATCCCTCCACAGAGTTTTTGTGTAAGAATATTAAATCAAAAAAAAAAACGATGTCAATAGGCATTTTTTACCGACGATGGAAAAGTTGTTTGACTTCCCCCCTTGCGGGGGAAGTGGTTTGGCGGACAACGTCCGAACAAACCGATGAGGGGTATAGAGTAAAGTTATTTTCCTTGTTCTATTATACCCCGCTTTTTATTACCCCTCACCCGGCCTTCGGCCACCCTCTCCCGCAAGGGGCGAGGGGAAAAAAAGAGTGGTGCGCCACCCTCTCCCGCAAGGGGAGAGAGAATAAAGGGAAATACCATTTGGACAAAAACAAACGGCCTGCTGCAAGCAGACCGTTACGTATACCAATAATTCTTTAATTATTATTCTTGCGATTGTTCTTGCGGAGGTAAAACCGCTTTATCGCAACGGGTATTAAACGCGCAGTTTGCGCATTGGGCCGTGTTGGGCTCAAACTCTTGCGCGACGATTTTTTTACCCGTTTGGATAAATGTATCAATAATTTGTTGCTCGTCAAACGCTTCAAACGGCGCGCTGTGCACTTGATCAAACGCCACAAAATAGAAACTGGCTTTGCCTTGTTTCATGTTCCACGCACGTCGCGCGCCCACGGCGTAGATACCCATTTGGAGCGAATCCGTTACGGGAGCCGTTAAATCAACGTCCGTGCCGGTTTTGTAGTCAATCACTTCCCACGAGCCGTCGGGCAGTTTATCAATGCGGTCAATTTTGCCGCGCAAGGTCCACTCCCCTTCTTGGAAGATAAATTCACGCTCAGTGCTGTCCACGGTGGTTTTGCGTTCGTACTCCCGCTCTTGGTACGTTTCCAACATTTTCCGACCTTTTAAATACCATTCCATTTGCTCGCCGGCGTTTTTATAGCCGGCCCCCATCCAACAATCGTCGTAATAAGACAATAATTCCGACGGATCGTTACTTTGGCTGTGGTATGCCTCTAAGGTACGGTGCAAAGAAACGCCCAACGAGGACGAAGGCGTCAAGCCCTCTTTTTTGCCGTCTATATATTTGAGTTTATAGGCAAGCGGACATTCGCGGTAGGTTTTAATCTTGGAGAAATTGAGCTCGTGCGGATCACTCTGCATGCGATTCTCCTTGTGATTTCACACGCGCGGAGCGCAAAAAATGCACCAGCGTATCGCCGTATTTTTCCACGCGGTAAATTTCCAACTCCGCCGGAACGGCAAATTGTTCCGTTTTATGCGTTTGCAAAATAATAAGGCCGTTTTTTGCAAGCAGTTTAGCTTGGGAGACATTAGCCAATGCCGGCTCAGAGAGCGACAACATTTTATTATTGATATCGCGGTACGGCGGGCCCATAAAAATAATATCGTAGCCCTCGTTGTCGCTATACGCAAGCAAATAATCAAGCGGTTTTAACACATCACCGCGCAGCACCTTGGCGCGGTCTTCAAACCCCAAATGCGCCAAATTGCGGTGGATATTTTTGATACATGCCGGCTCCCGGTCTACCATCACGCAACGCATCGCCCCGCGTGAAAGGGCCTCTAAAGATACGTTGCCCGTTCCGGCGAATAAATCTAACATCATCGCTCCGGTTATACGCGGACGGATGATGTCAAATACCGACTGTTTAATTCTATCCGAAATCGGCTTAACGGGTAAATTTTTAGATACGGAAAATATCCTGCGCCCGCGGGCGCTTCCGGCAATAATACGCATAGTTTCTTTCCTTTATAATTGGGCAATACCTTCTTTAATGGCAAAACGCACTAGTTCGGTCTGTTTATGGATACCCAATTTCTTCATAATGTTGTTGCGATGCACGTGGATCGTATTGAGCGACAAATTAAATGATTTGGCAATTTGTTTACTGCTATACCCTTCGGCAATCAGTTGCAACACTTCCTTTTCTTTAGGTGTTAAACCGGTACCGTCGCGCTTGCGCGAAGAAGTTTTACCCAAAAATCCTTGCACAATATATTTGGAAACCTTGTTACACAAGTAGAACCGTCCGGCACAAATTTCTTCAATCGCACTCACAATTTCGTCCGCAGCCGAAACTTTAACAATAAAGCCCTTGGCCCCGGCTTTGAGCGATTTTTCCACCGAAAGCCGGTCATCGTACATACTTAGCATAATTACTTTGGCTTCCGGGTGGAATTTAACCAACTGTTCTACCGCCTCAATACCGTTCATAACCGGCATAGAGATGTCCACCACGTAAATATCATCCGGGTGGTCTTTGGCGTAATCTACCAACTCTTTGCCGTTGGAAAGCTCCGCCACCACCTGCATATCTTTCCCCAACCGCTCCAATACGGTGCGCACACCCGTACGCACGATAGCATGGTCATCTGCTAATACAATCTTCTTCATACATTTATCCCCCATAGATAACACTGGGGCAAGATACCTCTATGCACGTCCCTTCGCCGGGCGCGCTTTTAATGGCAATCGTGCCCCCTAATAAGTTAACACTGTCTTTCATGGCCAAAAGCCCCACGTGTTCAATAGACAACTGGCGGGCCGGCTGAAAGCCGACTCCGTCGTCACACACGCTCAAGAAAATTTGCGCGCCTTCTTGTTTAAGAGTTACGCGAATATGCTTAGCCCGCGCGTGTTTAGCGATATTGGTTAGGGCTTCTTGCGCAATACGATACAACAAAATTTTTACTTTATCGGACAAAAAAGTTCGGTCGTCCACTCCGTCATAATCAAAGGTATAAGGCACGTGGGCCAATCCGCTGATGTTATCCAGCAAATCACGCACGGCTCCCCCCAAACCGCCTTTGTTTTCCAAAGCAGGCGGACGTAACGAAACAATCACCTGTTTTAACCGTTCTACACTGTCTTTGAGATGCGTGTCTAACTGGGCCAAATCTTGTAAGGCCTGTTTGGTATTGCCCGCTTTTACGCTGGCGCGCACTAAACTAAGTAAGGCCGTGAGCATGACTGCATTAGAGCCAATTTCGTCATGCAAGGCCTTGGAAATTTCGCGCTTTTCGGTTTCGCGCGCGGCCAGTAAAATTTGCGCAAAGGTACGCGCACCACTGCCGTCATGTAATTGGTAAGAATCGGACGCTCCCGGCAAAAATCCCTCTTTAATTTCGCGCGAAAAAGAAAGTACTCCCGTTACCTCTTGCCCAACCGGGCGCAACGCTACGCAAGTCGTTTGATAAAGACGAGGCATATTTGTATGTTGGTCGGCCCACTCGTAGTGATAAACCCCTTGTTTAAGCGTTTGCGTCAAGGCCGCTTGGTGGACCGGGTTGTCCTTATATAAGGAAACACGGGCATGCGTTGCACCGCCCACCTGCGTAAAACGGAGGGAAGCCGGATCCACTAACAAAACAAAATCGTACCCATAGAATTTAGAACGTCCGGCGGAAGGTTTGTGCTTGGCGCGGACCGTCACTTTTTTTGCAGATTTACGTACCATAAATAACTCTTTTTAATAAGATTTCACAGGGCCTTACTATTTTACAATAGTTTGGGCCTTTTGACCATGGGCCCCCTAATTGGCAAGCCGTCTTTTGTGCGCATTTCCTTCTTGCCTTTTGTGCAATCATTTTGTGTCGTAATTTTGGCAGCTTGCAAAATTTCGCTTGACAAATCAAAAAAAAAAACGATAATAAAGGAACAAAAAAAATAGAAAGGAGCAAACAGCATGAAAAACAAACAAGCATTTACACTCATTGAATTATTAGTGGTCGTTTTAATTATCGGCATACTCGCGGCGGTAGCGTTGCCGCAATATCAAAAAGTCGTAGAAAAAGCACGCGCTACGGAAGGGCTTGTCATGTTAAAAGCCATAGCTACTGCTAACAAAGCATACTACATGGCTAACGGAGAATATGCCACCGATATTGAAGCGCTTGATATTGACGTGCCTGGAGAAAATACTACGCTACCGGGACACTCGCTCAACCGTAAAAATTCAAAGTGGTTTGAATATGGCACAGTTGCTCCTGCCACTCCTAACCTTATAGCGGTTGCCAACCGATTGCCCCGGCCGCTTAACCCTTATGCGTTTTCCTACAACACAGACGACATAATTTGTTGTTACGGTAGGACGGAACCAGGAATTGATGTATGTAAACGCCTGAGCAATAATCATACCAAACCGGGCTATTCGTCTGCCGAGAATCTTCCTTGTTACCAAGTACAATAACCTTATCGGTATTTCACAACTAAAATATCCTGTAATGTTTTTTTCGTTCACAGGGGTTGTACGCTGCGGTCTTGCGGTCCAATTTTGATATAATCTAGTATATGGCCAAAAAGCGTTTTTCTTTTTCTAAACCGTTTTTGTTTACCGCACTAGCCGGATTGTTTGTTTTTATCATTGTGTCTGCGGTATTTATGCGCTATATTTTCTCCGGCTTACCCCCCGTGTATGAAATGGAGGAATATACCCCCTCCCTCACTACCAAAGTATACGACCGCAACAATAAACTCATCCACGAATTTTCTATTGAAAAACGCAGTATGGTCCCGCTGGAAGATATCCCGGTGGATTTGCAAAACGCCGTAGTCGCTATGGAAGACCGCGATTTTTTCAAACACGCCGGCTTTTCCATCCGCGGCATTTTCCGCGCATTACTGCACGACCTGGTTACCGGACGGGCCAAACAAGGCGCGTCCACACTTACCCAACAGCTCTCGCGCGGTGTGTTTTTAACGCAAGAGAAAAAACTTATCCGCAAAATCCGCGAGATTATTTTGGCTATTCAAATTGAACACCAGTTTAGCAAACGCGAAATTTTGCAACTTTACTTAAACGAAATTTATTTAGGCAGCGGGGCATACGGCGTTAAAGCCGCCGCTAAAAAATACTTTGATAAAGAACTCTCCGAAATTACCACCGGTGAGGCCGCCTTACTGGTGGGCTTGATTCCCGCTCCGGGACGGTACAACCCGTTTGCCAATCCGGCCGTAGCCCGGCAACGCCGCAATCTCGTGTTGGACGTTATGCACGAGCAAAACTATATCAATGACGAAGAACTAGCCGCCGCCAAAGCCGAAGAACTACCCACCAAACAACCCGCGCCCGAGAAAAAACCCGGGCTATACTTTATTGAATATATCCGCCGCATTTTAGAGCCCAAATACGGCATGGACGTTTTGTGGAAAGCGGGGCTGAACATCTACACCACCATTGATATTGAGCAACAGGCACTTGCCGAAGAAATCATGGACAAAAAACTCCAAGAATATGATGAACAAGTCGCTAAAGGGCTAGGTATTGAAATTGACCCCAACGATTCGGAAGCCGATGCTCCCACCCCCACCAGCGAAGAAGAACCCACCGAAGCCGAACCCGAAACGAAAGCCGATTATCCGCGCTTGCAAGGGGCATTTATGGTGCGCGACGTCAAAACCGGAGCCGTACGGGTACTAGTCGGCGGACGCGGCTTTAGCGAAAGCAAATTCAACCGCGCCACCCAAGCCAAACGCCAACCGGGATCTTCGTTTAAACCCTACGTATGGATGGCGGCCCTGCAAAAAGGATATACGCCGGCTACGCTGGTTAAAGATTTACCCACCATGTTCTATTACGACGGACGCAACTGGCGCACGTTTGATGAAAATGCCGACTTATATTCGTTAGACTTAGCCAAACAACCGTTCATCGCCAGTAAAGATTTCAACGTTTGGGTTCCACAAAACTACGGCGGCCGGGCCGAAGGATGGGTGACACTTCGCAAAGGGTTAGAAAAATCTAAAAACCTAGTAGCCGTCAATTTAATTGACGCCGTTTCTCCGCGCGCCGTTATCCAAGTAGCCCGCAAAGCCGGACTAACCGCTAACTTGCCCAATGTACCGGCCTTAGCGTTAGGTGTCAGTGTCGTACAAATGGACGAACATTTAGCCGCATTAACCACCTTTGCCAACGGCGGTATCCATACCGATAACTATTATATTGAGCGCGTAGAAGATGCCAACGGACGGATTTTAGAACAACATATCCCCCTTGAAACAGCTGCTTTTTCGCCGCAACACGCTTATCTTTTAATCAATATGATGAAAGGCGTTACCCAACGCGGAAGCGGCGCATACGTAGGCCGTCTGGGCCGCAACATCGCCGGCAAAACCGGCACCACTCAAAGCCACCGTGATATGTGGTTTGTCGGCATGACGCCTTCCACCGCCGCCGCGGCGTGGATGGGGTATGATGATGATACCTCGCACGAAAACGGTGCGCGTTTTACCGGTAGCACGACCGCCCGTTGGTGGACGGAAATTATGGAGCAAATTTTAAAAGATGAACCCAATGACGACTTTGCCGTACCGGAAGGTATTTCGTTCTCGTATATTAACCCCATTACCGGTAAACTGGCTATGCCCACCGACCGCAACAAATTTTTAGAAGCGTTCATTACCGGTACAGAGCCGCAAAGTTTCTAGTCCAAGTTGCTACGTAAAATTATGAGCCACACCCAACCGCCCACGTCCTCATTTATTTACGGCTTGCCCAACAGTGCCGCCAAGGCGTATTTTGTGTGCCGCCAAATTTTGCCGCGCGCCCGACAGGTCCTGCTGGTTACAGCCGACGACCCCGTGGATATGGAAGCCGCCGCGCGCGAATTTGCCGCACCGGACACCTCTATTATCTACTACCCGGATACCGACACCGGGCGGTTAGCCGCCCTGTACCAACTTAGCCGGGCGCGCGGGAAACAACTGGTCATTTCTTCGTACGACAGTTTATCCGCCCCGCTACCCGATTTAAACGAATTTAAAAACCGTATCCGCACGTTATGCCACGGTGACACGTTACGCCGTCAAGAATTACTTGATTTTTTGGAAACGTCCGGCTATACGCGCGAAGATTACACCGAAACACCCGGCCAATACGCCGCCCGCGGCAGCGTGGTGGATGTTTTTTGTGTGCAAGAAAATTTACCTATGCGCTTATATTTTGCGGGAAACCGGTTGGACATGATCAGCACCTTTGACCCGGATACTCAAAACACCCAACATAGCGTAGATGAAATAGTTATTTTGCCACTCGCTTTTGATCAAACCCCGGCTACGCTGACCGACTATTTACCTAACGCACAATTAGTGTTTGACGAGCCCGACAAAACCTTTGATTTTACCGCTTATCCGACGGCCCGTTTTATAACCCAATTCCCGCATGAAAATGCACACAATGCCGGGTTAAAGTCGCCCTTGCCGTTTCAAGCCAACATGACGCTGGCCGATAAAGAAATTGATTCTCTTACCCGGCAAGGATACCGCGTTCGGCTGAGCTGTTTAAACCGCGGTGAGTTGGACCGTTTAAGCGAATTACTGGCCGATTATCCGCACGCTAAACAGGCCGAACTGTTTATTTCCCCCTTAACCCAAGGGTTTTACGACCCGCAAACCAAACAAGCTTTTATTACTTCTAACGATTTACTCAACCGCCGCTATAACGCCTCTGCCGTGCTGCGCCGCTTTGATATAGAGGGAGCTAAACGGGTACGGTTTAAAGAATTAGAGGTGGGTGATTATGTCGTCCACCAAGAACACGGCATCGGCCGCTACTTGGGCTTAGAAGTCATGGACCCGGACAACAACCCCACCGATTGTCTAATCATTGAATACCGCCGCGGCAGCCGCTTATACGTGCCCATGTACGACTTTAAAAAAGTGCAAAAATATATCGGAGCCGGCGGCAAACGGCCTACGCTTTCGGTATTGGGCGGTATCAAATGGAAAGACGTAAAAAAACGCGTTAAAGAAGAGGCCCAAAAAACCGCTAAGGAAATTTTAAAATTAGAGGCCTTGCGCCAAGCCACACCCGCCCCCGAAATCACCGGAGACGCACGCATGGAGCAGGAATTTGCCGATTCTTTCCCCTATACGCTGACCCCGGGCCAAGAGCAAGCGATTGCCGAAACACTGCGTGATTTATCCCTGCCAAAGCCCATGGACCGTGTACTGGTGGGCGATGTGGGCTTTGGCAAGACCGAAGTAGCTATGCGCGCCGCGTTAAAAGTCGTATTATCCGGCAAGCAGGTAATGATGCTTGTTCCCACCACCATTTTAGCCGCCCAACATTACAAAACATTTACCAAGCGCATGGCGGGTTTTCCGCTGAATATCCGTATGCTCTGCCGTTTTCAAACCGCCAAAGAGCAACGCACCGTTGTACAAGAAATCAAAGACGGCGTGTGCGATATCATTATCGGCACGCACCGCCTGATGAGCAAAGATATTTCATTTAAAAACTTAGGGCTTGTAATTATTGACGAAGAACACCGCTTCGGCGTCAAACAAAAAGAAAAAATACGCGCCAAGTGCACCGGCGTTCACTCGCTTATGCTTAGTGCTACGCCTATTCCGCGCACGCTCAACCAATCGCTTTCGTCGTTGCGTGATATTTCACTCATTGACACGCCGCCGCGCGGACGCACCCCTATCAAAACCGTGGTTACCCCGTGGAACAACGAACTGGCGGCCTCGGCTATCTCGCAAGAACTCGCGCGCGGCGGGCAAGTGTACTATGTATATAACAGCGTACAGAGTATGGAATCACGCCTGTTGTTACTAAAAAAACTCGTACCGCACGCGCGTATTTGCGTGGCTCACGGTCAAATGGACGAAAAACAACTGGAGCAAACATTATGGGATTTCAACAACGGCAAATACGATGTTTTACTGGCCTCTACCATTATTGAATCGGGCATAGATATCACAAATGCCAACACGCTGATTGTGGAAAACGCACACCATTTCGGCTTAGCGCAACTGTACCAATTGCGCGGGCGCATCGGGCGCGGCAGTACGAAGGCATATTGTTACTTATTCCACCCCGATTGGCTCTTTCAAAAAACGCCCCAACAGGAAGATAATTTTTCCGATTTGGCCGCCGTTCGTTGGAATCCGACCCCGGAAAAAGACCCGACCGAAGAGGCCAAAAAACGCTTAGCGGCTCTGATGGAATTTAGCGAACTGGGCAGCGGTTTTCGCCTGGCTTTGCGCGATATGGAAATTCGCGGGGCGGGCGAACTCTTAGGCGTTAAACAACACGGTCAAATCAGCGAAGTGGGGCTGAGTTTGTATTGTGACTTGGTAGCCGCGGAAGTCAAAAAACTACGCGGGGATAAACCCGAACCCACCTGGCGAGCTACCGTCAATTTACCGCTGGCGGCCTATATTCCGCCCGATTATTTGCCCGATGACGCAGAACGTCTAAAATACTACAAAGCACTTATGGGAGCCGACCCGCAACGCACCCAAACACTGCTTACGCGCTTAGCCGATTTATGCGGCCCCGTTCCGCAAGAAATTATCAATTTGACCGCACTATTTGATTTATCTAACCAAGCCACCCGGTTGCACATTTTTCATCTTGATTATATAGACGGAAAATTAGAAATTTTATTTTCCCGCCATTTCCAAATGCCGCCCAACTTTCCGGCAGAACTTTTCCGCCGCTTTGGCGCAGAACGCTTGGAATTTATTAAGTCCCGCCAAGGCGACGGGTTGCATCTGGTACCCGCCCCTTCCCAACTTCCGCTAGATTTTGCCCGGGAAGTAATGGCCTTTTTGGCTACGCTATTACCCGCGGAAAAATGATATAGTATATATATGAAAAGAAGTTTATTATGTTTACTGGTGTTGGCCGTGTTGTTGGGTGCGTGCAACAAACAGGAAGACAAACCTAAAGCGGACCCCAAGGCCCGCGTCCGGCCGGACGTTCCGACCATTACCGAACAGGACGTGCAGGACCGCTTGGTATTATTGGAAAAACAAGATGCAGATTTTGCCCAAACCCCTATCGGGCGGCAAAATCTGATACAGATTATTTTGCGCGAAAAGCTGATTCAAACCGATGCGCTTACACAAGGGTTAGACAAAACGGCAGATTATCAAAAATTGTCCACCGATAAACGCATGGCCCTCAACGAAATTTACCAGGCCTATACCCGCCAACTATTAGAAGATTTATGGTACGAAAAACAACGCACGGACGGCGAATTACAAATTACCGATGAAGAAATTGCCGAATATTATAAAAAATACCCGTACGAAATGACCGTCCAACAAATTATTGTAGACAATGCCGAAACGGCCGACCAAGTCTTGCGCGCGCTGAAACGTTCGCCTTCGCGTTGGAAAGAATTGTCCCGTCAATACAATATCGCTCCGGAGATGATCCGCAACAGCAAATTTACATTTATGCCCGGCGAATTTTTACCGGAAATAGAAGTTATCGCAGCCACGTCTTCTAACGGAAGCGTGCAAGGGTTCATCAAAACAGCGTTTGGCTTTCATATCATTATGAAAACCGGCGAGAAACGCTTGTCTAAAGAAGAAGCTTACCCGCGTATCCGCGCCGTGTTGGAAAACAAAAAATTAGATAAAATAATAGAAGATCTACAAACTAAATACGAGGTACTGATTGATGCAAAAAACGAATAAATATGTATTAGCTATTTTTACAGCGGCCTTATTAACCAGCCCGCTCTGCGCCAAAGTAATGGAAAGTTCCGTGGCCACCGTGAACGGTCGTCCGGTTTTGGCGTCTGAATATAATGCGTATGTGGAAGGCGTTATTGACCAATACAAAGCGGCTTCCCCGCAAACACTTACGCAGCCGTACGCCGGCGATTTAATCGGCAAAGAAGTATTAAAAGAACTTATTTCCAAAGAGCTTTTGTACCAAGCCGCCGAAGAAGCCAAAATACAGGTCAAAGATTCGGAAGTAGATGCCGGTATTAACGAAATCAAAAACCGCTTTATCATTGACGAAAAAACAGGTAAAGAAGACCCTGCCGGGGCCGACAAACGCTTTAATGAAGCACTTAAAAAACAAGGCATGAATTTAAAACGCTACAAAGAAAAAATTAAAAAAGATGTAGCGGTACGCAAACTGATGGAAGAAAAACTCCGCGCTACCGTCAAACCGGTAGAAGAAGCCGACGCCAGGGCCTTGTTTGACAACGTAAACGCCGTTTTAAAAAATAACACCAAAAAAATGAAGGCGCTTGAAAAAGAGGACCCGGCCAAGCTCCAAGAAGCGCAAGCGATTGCCGCAAAACTCAAACAACTTACCGCCGAGCAAGTCCGCGTCGGGCATATTTATTTGGCTATTACCAAAGATATGAAACCCGAAGACATCAAAAAGAAAGAAGAACTGGCCAAACAAATCAAAAAAGAAATTGATAACGGGTTAGAATTTTCCGCCGCGGTGCAAAAATACACCGAAGAAAAAGCGGCACTGGCCAGCGGTGGCGACATGATCTTAATTAAAGGCATTGCCCCCAAAGAAGTGGACGACAAAGCTTTTACACTTGCCGTAGGCAAAGTCAGCGCGCCGATTAAAACCGATATCGGTTTTCACATCATTAAAATCAAAGAAAAACGCGCCGAAAAAACCGTTACGTTTGAGGATATTTCGCGCGACTTGGGCCAATACCTCGCCCAACAACGCATCCAACAAGCCATGGCGCAGTACGTAGGCGAACTTTACGACAAAGCAGACATCAAAATTACTAAAACGTTTGAGATTGATAAAGTTGCTGCCGAACAAGCCGCCAAAGCCAACGAGAAAAAAGAAGAAGTAAAAAAATAGTTTTTAATACCGTCCCCTGTGCCAACATGACTGCGGGGGGCGGTTTTGTTTTTATATGATTAAACCGCTTGTACTTATCACCGCCGGAGATCCTAACGGCATCGGGCCGGAAATTACCGTACGCGCGCTGAAGGATCCGCGTGTACAGCGTGCATGCCGCACGATTGTTATCGCAGATCCGGTATCTCTGCGACAGGCCGGGTGGACAAATGATTTAGGCGGGTTATTACCCATAAAAAGCACGGAAAAATTATCCCCCCTGCACGCTCCCAGCCGAGCCGGCGGGCTGCTCTCTTTTCAAGCCGTCAAATTAGGCATAAAACTGGCACTGCAAAATAAGGCCGCCTTAGTAACCGCCCCGATTTCCAAACAAAGTTGGACGCTGGCCAAGGTGCCGTTTACCGGGCATACCGAATTGCTCCGTTACAAAACAAATGCAGACGGTCTTATGATGTTTATAAGTGATCGTTTACGTTGCGCGTTAGTGACCGAGCATTTTCCTTTAGCGCATTTAAAACTCACAAAAGATCGCGTGATAGATGCAGCCATGCATTTTAAGCGGGCCCTTGTCAAATTGGGAATAGAACATCCGCGTATCGGTCTGTGTGCCGTCAACCCGCACGCCAGCGACAACGGTAAATTCGGCACCGAAGAAGCCCAATTTTTAATTCCCGCCATGAAGAAATTACGCAACATAGGTTTGTCGGTTGACGGGCCGCTTCCCTCAGATACCGCGTGGCTGGCGCATATAAAGGGAGAATATGACGGGTTACTTTGTATGTATCACGACCAAGCATTACTGGGCATGAAATTAGCCGCCAAAAAACCGATCGTCCACCTGACAGCCGGCCTTCCGTTTTTGCGCACATCGCCTGCACACGGCACGGCTTTTGATATTGCGGGCAAAAACATAGCCGACCCATCTAGCATGATAGCCGCTATTTTGTTTGCGGCGAAAAAAAATTAAGGTAACGCATAAAATCGGTGTTCAAAAGTTGCTTTTAAAGTGCCCCGAAATAATTTTTGACAATAATCTCCCGCCGTACCAGAAAAAGTAACGCCATTGGCAAGTCTTTCCGTACACACAACTTGTTTTGTCGGCACAAGGGCATCATTTCGCTCAAATGCCCATGTAAAACCCGCGCCGGCGTAAGGCCCTGTCATCCGGGTAATGACAATACCGCTAGAGCCATTACCACTAGACCACCACTGTAACGACCAATCACTATTTGAAACGGCATCACTTGCCCCTGCGTTAGTGTATCCTTTAGTTGTACCCGTCCAACTCGGCGGTTCTATTCCGATCTCATCAAATGATGACGGCCATTCCCCACTGGCTAAATGATATGCCTCGCCCGCCTCACCGATACTTCTAATCAACGTAATAGCTTGCGCGGCACGGCTTTTTTCTACCGCTTTTTGATATTGCGGCAACGCCACCGCGGCGAGTATGCCGATAATTAACACTACCACTAATAATTCAATGAGCGTGAAACCGCCGTGGTAAATAAAAATGTCATCCCCGAAAGTCTCTGTCGGGGATCTCAAACCGCTTTGTTGTTTTTGCAAGGATGAGATGCCGGACAGAAACCTTCCGGCATGACGTCTTATTTTATTTTCTTTTAAACAGCCCAACAAACATTTTTCTTTTTTCATGCGACCTCCTTTGTTTCATTTAATAAAATGTAGCAAAAAAAAAAACGATGTCAAGTTTTTATTTTTCTCTCGCGTTGTCCCGCATTTTTGCCGCCCGCAGGGTCGGGATGACGAGCGAGAGAAAATATATACAGAAACCCCCCTTTTGTTTTTCCCATATAAAGGCCTCGGACAAATACAGCCGCCGTCTTAATTTGATATAATATGTATATGAGCCGGTTGCTACATTTAGACACGGTGGACTCCACCAACTCGTACTTGAAAATGCACCGGGCCGCATTGCCCCATGGCACAGTAGTATATGCCGATTGCCAAACCGCCGGACGCGGCCGTTACGACCGCACCTGGGTCTCTCAAGTGGGCGGGCTTTATTTTTCCGTTCTTTTAAAACCGTCGTACAATCCTTTTCTGCCCAACCTCACACAACTGATGGCACTGGCCATTTGCCAAGCATTAGAAACTTACGGACTTTTACCTGCTATCAAATGGCCTAATGACGTACAAGTGAGTGGCAAAAAAATCAGCGGCATTTTAAGCGAAGCCATTTTTGACAAATCGGTTTTTCAGGCCGTGGTGCTGGGCGTGGGCATCAATATCAACCAAAATGATGTATCGCACGTCGGGCAACCGGCCACTTCATTAAAAATGTTAGGGGTGCAGACCACACGCGAAACCGTGCTAAAAAACGTCTTGCAATTTTTTTGGCAAGACTACCCGGCTTTATGTGAAAAAGGATTTGAAACCATTTGCCCCGCTTATACCCAACGGTTTGCGGCGTTGGGCAAAGACATTACCGTCAAAGACGGCGATAAAACGATTTTCGGCCAAGCTGAGGGGATATCCCCGCGCGGTACGTTGCTATTGCGTACGGTGCAAGGCCTAAAGGAAATATATATAGGAGATGTATTATCATGAGTGCAGAAAATTTATTTTTACAGTCAATTAACATTACCGCTATCGGTATGCTGATTGTGCTGTCGTTCTTAATCTTACTGATTGGAATGATGAAGATTTTAGGCGCGTTTGTTGCGTGGATGGACAAAAAATTCCCCGCAGTTACTGCCGACGGAGCAGACAACGCTTTATTAGCCGTTGCTATTGCCACCGCCAAAAGATTTGCAAAATAACTTATACAAGGAAATAAAACTCTATGAAAAAAATTAACTTTATGCTCACTGCGTTTCGCGACGGATTTCAATCTGTTTACGGAGCGCGCGTACTCACCAAAGACTTTATGCCCGCGGTAGAAGCGGCCCGCCACGCCGGAATTTCCCACATGGAATTTGGCGGCGGTGCGCGCTTTCAGGCGTTGTTCTTTTACTGCAACGAAAACGCCTTTGATATGATGGACACGTTCCGCAAAACAGCGGGGCCGGATGCTAACTTACAAACCTTGGCCCGCGGTGTCAACGTGGTAGGGTTAGACAGCCAATCTTCCGACGTCATCAAAGCACACGCCGAGCTGTTTAAAAAACACGGCACGACTACGATTCGCAACTTTGATGCTTTAAACGACGTAAACAACTTGATTTACTCCGGCCAGTGCATCCACAACGCAGGGCTCAAACACGAAATCTGCGTGACGATGATGTCCTTAGCGCCGGGTTGGGATCCGACGGGTAAAATTCACACCGCCGTTTTTTATGAAAAAGTTTTAAAGGATATTTTAAAATCCGGCGTTCCGTTTGACTCCGTATGTTTTAAAGACGCGTCCGGCACTTCCACTCCGCACACCGTCGGCGAAACGATTGCCATGGCGCGCCGCGTCTTGCCGGCCGGCACCAAAATTGTTTTCCACACACACGAAACCGCGGGCAACTCTATTGCTTGCTGTTTAGAAGCGATCAAAGCAGGTGCAGACTCGTTGGACCTGTCCATGCAACCCGTTTCCGGCGGTACGTGCCAACCCGATATTTTAACGATGTGGCACGCTTTGCGCGGTACGGAATATACGTTAGATATTGACCCGAAGAAAATTCAAGAGGCCGAAAACGTGTTCCAAGATTGCATGCGCAAATACTTCTTGCCGCCCGAGGCCACCAAGGTCAATCCGATTATTCCGTTCTCGCCGTTGCCCGGCGGTGCGTTGACCGCCAACACGCAAATGATGCGCGACAACGGCACGTTTGACAAATTCCCCGAAGTCGTTAAAGCTATGGGCGAGTGCGTTAAACTCGGCGGGTTCGGTACTTCCGTAACCCCCGTTTCGCAATTCTATTTCCAACAAGCATACGCCAACGTGATGTTCGGGCCGTGGAAAAAAATTACCGAAGGTTACGGCAAAATGGTGCTGGGCTATTTCGGCAAAACTCCCGTCAAAGCAGACCCGGAAATTGTCAAAATTGCCAGCGAACAATTAAAACGCGAACCCACCACCAAGACGCCGCTTGAGATTAACGACGCCGACCCGAAAAAGGGCTTAAAAGTGGCGGAAGCGAAACTGAAAGAAGCGGGCTTACCTGTCAACGAAGAAAACGCATTTATCGTTGCTACATGTGCGGATAAAGGGCTGATGTACTTAAAAGGCGAAGCCAAAATTAACGGCATCCGCTGGGCCGCCGATGTAAAACCGGCCACTAAACAAGACGGCCCGGTCAGCGTAACTGTAGAAGGCAAAACCTATACGGTTTCGTTTGAAAACGATACGACCGCCGTGGTCAACGGCAAACGCTATAACGTGGGCGTCGGTGCAAGCGCACCTGCGCAAACGGCCGCTAAACCCGCGGCCGGAGCGGGAGCAACGGTAAACGCCCCCGTGCCCGGTGCGGTACTGCGCTTTAGCGTGAAAGAGGGAGAGCACGTAGCCGAAGGGCAAGAAATTCTGGTTATGGAAGCAATGAAAATGGAAACCCCGGTTGCCGCTCCGGCCGCCGGAACGGTACATTTTGTCGTCAAACAAGGCGACCAAATTCAAACAGGCCATGCGCTAGCCGAGATTAAATAGGAGTCACTATGGACTTTGCACAAGCATTTAATCAAATCTGGCAAACGACGGGTATTTATTCCGTTTCGTGGCAACAACTTGTAATGATTGCCGTTTGCTGTTTCTTGTTGTGGCTCGGTATTAAAAAACAATTTGAGCCGCTGCTACTCGTGCCGATTGCTTTTGGCGGACTGCTGGCCAATATCCCCATGCCGGTTGGCGAAGAAATTGCCGGACCCAACGGGTTTTTAGGCATTGTGTTTAACGCCGGCATCAATACGGGGTTATTTCCGCTGTTTATCTTTATGGCGGTAGGCGCGATGACGGACTTTGGCCCGTTAATTGCCAACCCGAAAATGGCGTTACTGGGCGGGGCGGCGCAGTTTGGTATTTTCGCTACGCTCATCGGCGCAATCGGTTTATCGTACATTTACATTGGCGATAACCAACTCTTTGCCTTTGGTCTAAAAGAAGCCGCGTCTATCGGTATTATCGGCGGGGCAGACGGCCCGACGTCTATTTATTTAACGTCGCGCCTCGCGCCCGATTTGCTCGGAGCTATTGCCGTAGCTGCTTATTCCTACATGGCTTTAGTACCGATTATTCAACCGCCTATTATGAAACTTTTGACGACGGATGCCGAACGCAAAATCCGCATGACTCAACTGCGCCCGGTATCTAAACGCGAGAAAATCTTGTTCCCGATCGTGATTTTGCTCTTGTGCGCGCTGTTGTTGCCGTCTGCCGCGCCGCTCATCGGGGCGCTTACGTTTGGAAACCTTGTCAAAGAATCGGGTGTAGCCGAACGGTTAAGCAAAACCTTACAAAACGAGTTTTGCAATATCGTTACTATCTTGCTCGGCTTGTCTGTGGGATCCAAATTACAAGCCGATCATTTCTTGGTAACGGAAACCTTAGGTATTTTGGTACTAGGCATTATTGCGTTCTCTATTGCCACCGCTTCCGGCGTGTTACTGGCTAAACTGATGAACGTATTTAGCAAAACGAAAATCAATCCGCTTATCGGCTCTGCGGGCGTCTCTGCCGTGCCGATGGCCGCGCGCGTGTCTAACAAAGTAGGGCTTGAATATGACAAGCAAAACTACTTGCTTATGCACGCGATGGGTCCCAACGTGGCGGGTGTGATTGGCAGTGCGGTGGCGGCCGGTGTGCTGCTGGCCCTACTTAAATAACGACATTTCGGAAGTTTAGTTTTACGCACGAAACCTAAAACGTAAAGTTTTAGGTTTCGTTGCTTTTCAGAGCCAACAATTTGCCAAATCTGCCGGATACCGTCGTTGTTTTCCCGCCCCTTGAGTGCTGTTTATAAAAAGCGCCGAAATGGATAAGAAATTTTTCATGTTTGAACGCAGTGAGTTTGAAAAATTTCCCATTTCGTCTGCTTTTTATAGCAC
>NZ_CACVRB010000019.1:0-46817 GCF_902756455.1 Candidatus Avelusimicrobium caledoniensis
TTATGTTTTATTTGTTTCCATAGTTATCCCTCTCGAACTTATAATTTTCCCTTGCCGATAACGGCAAAACCCACGCTACATTAAAACATATTTTCTATTTTATGTCAACTTTTTCTATTTTTAATAGAAATTGACTCTTCTTGTAAAAATAGTTATACTGTTTGTATTGGAGAACACTATGCTTTCGGCAAAACAAAACCAAATTTTAGAACTCGTCCAGCAAAACCCGCAAATCACTTTGGCAGAATTGGCTAAAGCGGTTGGCTTAAAATCGGTCAGCACCGTGCACGTGCATATCCGCAAACTCATTAAAGAGAACTTTTTAGAGCGCAACGGGCACGCGCTGATTGCCACGCACAGGCCCGTGGATGAGTTTACCCCTATCCCCTTTTACGGTTTTGCGCAATGCGGGGATACGGACATTTTTGCCGAAGAAAACATTGTGGACTATGTGAATATGCCCACTAAGTTTTTGCCCACCCCTACGCAGGATTTATTTTTTATTAAGGCCAAGGGCGATTCTATGGAGCCGACTATTAGTGACGGCGATATGCTAATGTTCCGTAAAACGAGTGAATTGCCCCCTGTGGGGAGTGTGGTATTATGCCGCCGCGGAGACGGGCTCAAAATTAAGCGTCTTGGCCAATATAACACTGAAAACGGCCCTGCTTATCGATTGGTATCGGACAATAAGTCCAAATATGAGCCGTTCCCGGCAGACGCATCCGTCGAAATTTTAGCCAAACTCGTGAGAATGAATTAAAGGAGAATCTATGCAGAAAGATTTACAATTTTTACTCTACACAACCCCGAGTGAAGACATTAAAATCAACGCTGTTATTAAGGACGAAACACTGTGGCTAACCCAAAAGGCCATGGCATCATTATTTGGATGCTCTACGGACAACATCTCACTTCATTTGAAAAATATTTTTGAAGAAGGCGAATTGGAGAAAAACTCAGTTACCGAGAAAATCTCGGCAACTGCCAGCGATGGTAAAAATTATCTAACTCAATTCTACAACCTTGATGCCATTATCTCCGTAGGCTACCGGGTTAATTCTGCGCGCGCGACCCAATTCCGTATCTGGGCTACCAAGGTACTCAAAGAATACATCCAAAAGGGATTTGTGTTGGATGATGACCGCTTAAAACAAGGCACTACTGCGTTTGGCAAGGATTATTTCAGAGAGTTATTGGAACGTGTCCGTTCCATTCGCGCGAGTGAGCGGCGTATTTGGCAGCAGATTACCGATATTTTTCAAGAATGCAGCATTGACTATGACAAAAATTCCAAAATTACCCAAGAGTTCTTTGCTACAGTACAAAATAAATTTCACTACGCGATTACAGGCCAAACTGCAGCAGAAATTGTTTATTATAACGCTGATAGCATGCAAGAACACATGGGACTTAAAACATGGGCCGGAGCACCGGATAAACGCATTTTAAAGTACGATGTGAGCATTGCCAAGAATTATCTTACCGAAGACCAAATCCGCCGCTTGGAACGTACGGTAACGGGCTATTTTGACTATATTGAAGATTTAATTGAACGCGAGAATACGTTTACCATGGAACAATTTGCCGCTAGCGTAAACGAGTTTTTGGCTTTCCGCAAATACCAGATCTTGCCGAATAAGGGTTCTATCAGTCGCGAACAAGCCAAAGCACATGCCGAAGCTGAATACGACAAGTTTAACAAAAAACAAAAGATAGAATCCGACTTTGACCGCGCTGTTAAATTAACATTAAAAGCACACAAAAAAGAAATATAAACTAAAAAGTTTATTTTTGGGTTAAGTCAACTATCATTGGAACAGCCGATTTCATAGCCTTGCCTGCCAATACGGCGTGGTATTGCTTTAAATGCGGTAGCGTACGGGATAAGTCTCTGCCTAAATAATTTCCAAGGAAAGTAAAACTAGTTTCATCAAAAGCCTGGAAGCATATCACAGTATTGCACTGAGTTAGGACCGTCTTTGATACATTGGCAGTACGTTGGGCAATAATCATGAATCCAACTCCATATTTTCTTCCTTGTAAAGCAATCTGCCCTATTTTATTTACTAATGCCTTGTTTACACCGTAGTCCCCCAAATCCCCTAATGATGTGGTTTCTGGAATTAAAGTATGAGCCTCTTCAAAAACAATTAAAATAGGTTTAATTGGTTCATTTTGTTGATATTGCTCTTTAGCATATGTAAAGACCATATCAATAAATAATTGTGTAAATTCCAATAAAAAACTAGTATTTGACAAATCTGGTAGTTCGAGTATACCCAATGGATTTGAGTCGGCCATAAACTTATTTACATATTCCTGTAAAATTACTGATATATTCTCTCTAAATTTACGTTGTTCCTCTTTCCCTATTATAGTATGAAATTCTTTTTCCCTATCTTTCAAGCCCGATGGTTTTTGAATAATCTTCAAAGGATTAAGATCCTTTAACTTTGAGGAATACTCTCCTGTAAAGTCAATGCATATCACTTTATTTTCCTTTATCGTTTCTTTAATTAATTTATGAGAAATAAAAGTTTTTCCGGATCCAGTCACGCCCAATATAGCGATATGATGAGATATCATATCTTTAATATTAATCACAGCTGGAAAAGTTGTCCCCGGAACGTTCCCGAGTTGTAATTCTGGATATTCAAATGTTTGACTATTTTTATGCGGGGAAGTACGAAATACAGGTGTATTAACGGGTGGCACCCATCCATATTTTTGAAAAGAAAGAGTTGATGGATTCCATTCGCCCACTTGTATAGCCTCTCCCTCAATGTATCCGATTTCATTGCGAGCTTCCAAAGATTCAATCGTGACTAAACCATTTAATACTTGATAATATATTTTCCGTTTACCAATTTCTACAAATAATAAATCGCCTTCTTGTAAGTCATCATTTTGTTTTGAATACTCAAATTTTAGCTTTCCTATGTCAGAACCGGAATCCACTATCCCAACAAAATTCTCCAAATTCAAATCTGTCGTTGATTCTGTTGACAAATATACCACATTGTCAATTAAAGCATTCTTCTCAATATTTTTTGATTTTAATGCAAGAATTTTAGCCCATTTTTCTTGATTCAACAAATACGTATCAAACACTATCCCAATAAATGTTCGCTCCGACTGTTCTGCCATTTTATACTTAAACTGTACGACATTAAACTTTTTGATTCCTTTTCTGTCCTCAAATAACTTCACCAAAAACACTTTCCTGGACTGAACACCGAATATAGTTCCTATCTGCTGTTCTTGCTTTTGTAATTCTTGAGAAAACAACTGATTATGCAGTTTGGATGGGTCTAGTGAAATGATGATAAACCAAAGCACAAACATTGCCAATTGTTGCAGAATTGACAACTCACCAAAAAGACATAAAAATACTAAGAAACAAAGAGAATATAAAACCCTTGCTCTCCCTAAAATATTCACGATTTTGACTATTTGTTGGGACAGCTTATTTTGCCAAACATTCGGGCTTTTTGTTGTATCATCTAAATACATTCCAGAAAGAGAAATAAACAAAATTAGCCCACAAAAAACTAGCAACAGCCACCATAACGCGGGATACTCAAAAGACTGTTTAATTGGCAGTAGTAACAATAAAATTGGAAGAACATTAGAAATAACATTTTTCGGGGAGGTGTAATATGGTTCAATAAATAGAATGGAAAAATATAGCATGAACAACCCAGAATAAAACCATAGCCCCGAATTATCCGCACTAGGTATTATTTGAGTACCAAATAACAGATTTACAATTAGATATACAAGCAAAAAAATCAAGAACACGCCCAATTTACTGAATACAAAAGATTTCATTTTTTCATAATAATAACCTATTTTCATACTTTTTATTATATAAAATAGTTATATTATGTATTGTTGTAATTTATAATTAGGCGAATATTATTTTTTAAAACTTTTGATTGTTCTTTGTAAAATTTTCCCTGTTATTTCCCTGTTTCTCTGGGTAGGGAATTTGGAGTGTTTTTGGCGGATATTTCTCTGAAGAGGGCGAGGATTGCCATACCCCCCTAAAATCCAACGGGCAAACTTTTCAAATGCCTGTTTTTTGCCTGTTAATTGCCTGTTAAACAGGGAATTGCACGTTACCCACACGGCGTTCTAAGAACCGACGACCCATCAAAATTTTCTGCCCCACCATTTTTTAAGGCATCTTTTACAAGGTGCCTTTTTTGTTGGCCTATTTCCTCATAAACCAAGTTATATATTAAAAATAAATGCTTTATTTTGCCGATAAGGGAAAGAAAAGACCACAGATTCGGGTTCTGTTTGAAGCAATTTAAAATCTGCCCTTTTGATGGATTTTCTATATCAAATCAAGACCTTTTCCAGTTGCAACAATTTAATTTTTCGGTCTATTCCACCCGCATAACCTGTTAATTTACCATTTGCCCCTACTACGCGGTGGCAAGGAATAATTAGCGAAATACAATTATGACTCACGGCTCCACCAACCGCTTGGGCAGACATCCGCCCCCCTCCATTTTGCCGCTCAATTTGCACAGCAATTTCTCCGTATGTAGCTGTATGTCCATATGGAATAGCCAACATTATTTCACTCACTTGCTTGCGAAAGGGCGTTGTCTGTATTTTTATTGGAGGCGTAAAAGACGGTTCCTTTCCGCTAAAATAAATATCTAACCAACGGGCAACTTGTCGGAAGACAGGCACTTGTTTTGTCCGAACATGACCGGATACCGTATCAGCGAAATACTTTTGTCCGTCAAACCACAGTCCGGTTAAAAAAAATCCGTCGCTCGCCAACGTAATACCGCCAAGCGGTGATTGATAATGATACAAATAAGTCATACCCATTCTGCCAAAAACTGATTTATCTCCCAATAGAATTATAACAAAATCAACCACACACCCCTATTTTCGCACAATATGCTACACTAAATAAGACGGCTTTTGCTACACGTGAGGTTTTATGAAAAAAATCATCTTGTTTCTATCCGCCTTAAGCTTTATCTTTGCCTGCCATACTCCGACGGAAGAAAACAGCTCCGCCCAGCCGGAACCTAAGATATTGGTAGCGTATTTTTCGCACTCCGGGGAAAATTACAACGTAGGGGAAATTAAAGAAGGCAACACGCAAAAAGTAGCTCAAGAGATTGCCCGTCAAACAGGGGGCACGTTATTTCGCATCCAACCGGTCAAAAAATATCCGGCGGAGTATGACGCCTGTAAAGAAACCGCCAAAAACGAAAAAGATACCAACGCCCGCCCCGAATTAAAAGCCCACGTGGAAAACATGGACGAATATGATGTGATTTATTTAGGATATCCGATTTGGTGGGGCGATATGCCTATGCCGTTATTTACCTTTATAGAACATTACAATTTAGAAAACAAAACCATTTACCCGTTTGCCACGCACGAAGGCAGTGGTATGGGCGGCTCGGAAACTTCACTCAAGCAAGCGCTACCCGAATCTACGGTGGCCCCCGGGTTGGCGATCAAGGGGCACGTTGCCCAAAAAGAACATTCCGCCGTGTACACAGCCGTCAAAAACTGGCTCAAACACCACTAATATGCTCTAACTAAAAAAACCGTCCGGCAAACGATTTTTCGTTTGCTATAATACCCCTATGAAAAATTTATTTTTTACCTTAATTTTGACGATATTACCCGTCGTACTTTTCGCCCAAACCGTGGGCACGGTCACCGCAGATACTACCCGCATGAGTTCTCACACGCTTACAGAACATTTCCGTTTAAAACCGGGTGACGCGTTTTCCCCCGCCTTGTACGAAAAAGCCCAAGACGATTTACACAAACTGCGTGTATTTAAAAAATTAGATTTTACGGCCACCCCCAACGGCGAGCAAATAGATATTCACATCAGCGCGCAAGACGGGTATTATATTTTCCCGATTGCATTTTTTACAGGCGGCTCTAAAAATGCCGCAGGGGGCTCCGTTCACGCCGGAAATTTGTTTAAACACGGCGAACAAACTTTTTTATTTGGCGGCGGCAGTAAAGACGGTTTTACTACCCGCGCGGGCTTACAATGGGGCAATCATTTTTTGACCAAAGTATACACGCAATTACACTTTGACCAAAATTTCTACGCCGGAAATTGGCAAAACGTGTACGGTGTATTTTCCACCACCGATGACGACGAGCACCAAGATCAACTTTTACGCACGGTACGCGGACGGCAAGATATCCTTGCGCTGTTATATAATTATCGTTTTTCGCGCACGGGGCGCGTGTTTGTTGCCCCGGAATATAACCGCGTTACGTACGCACACAACCAATTGGACAGCGGCAACCACCACAACGTACGCGCCGGAATCAGATTTACCGACGATATCCGCGCCGGTATGAATATGGGGGCATTATCCGGCTACGGGTTGACCGACAAACAAAAAACGTTGCAAGATTTACCACACGCCCGTCACGGGTACAATGTGTCTTTCTCGTACGAAAACGGCGGACATTGGACGGACAGCGACTACAACATTTCCAAAGCATCATTAGAAAGTGCGTGGCTGTTGGAACTGCCGCAGCGTCATTTGCTCACGCTGCAACTCAAAGCACAAAACGCATTTGAAGGCACGTTTACGGATCAAGTTACTTCGTTAGAAGTGCTGACGGGAGCCGGAAAATACGATCGGCAACGGCGGGGCAAACGCGCCGCCGGGGCAGGCGTATCTTTTACATACTATTTGCTGCGTAATCAGACGGGGCTATTATCACTCGCACCGTTTTATGAACTTTCTTACACCGATGTGGGCCCGAACTACCGCCCGCACAGCGGTGCCGGGGCTAATTTATTTTACCGCTTGTGGCGTTTTCCGCTACCGATAGGTCTTAACTACACACACAACTTGCAAGACGGCAGCCACCAAGTAGGTTTTGTCGTCGGCGGTATGTTTTAACAAAAACATTCTTTGCTATTCTTTCCGGCCCTTATTTGCTTATGCAAATAGGGGTCTATTTTTTACAACCTCAAAGTTTCGCTTGACAAATCAAAAAAAAAAACGATAATAAAGGGACGGTAAAAACACAACAAAACAAGATGTCATGCTGAACTTGTTTCAGCATCTCACCTTATTTCCGATTTTAAAAAGCGGTGAGATTCCAAATCAAGTTTGGAATGACGGCATTATTTAAGGAGATTTTTATGAAAAAAACACAGGCATTTACACTCATAGAATTATTAGTCGTTGTTCTCATCATCGGTATTTTGGCGGCGGTAGCGTTGCCACAATATCAAAAAGCGGTGGAAAAATCAAAAGCCACGCAAGCATTAACATTACTTAAATCGCTCGGGCAAGCACAGGAAGAATATTATTTGGCTAACGGTCAATATGCAACCTCATTTGACGATTTATCCATAGATTTACCGACAGGATGGACAGGCAATACCCCGTGGGACGATTCGGCGGGCGTAAAAGATACGCGTTCCAATGCAGAATGGTCTTTGCAGTTATATAATTCCGGCGACTTTTTTCAAGGCATATATATCGGCCGCATTTCCGGTAAATACCAAGGAATTGGCTTTATGTTAATTTTCCAAAATACTGCCGGAAGAAAAACAAACGAAATTTTGTGTGCCGAGCGATTTGGAGCAGGCGTAGTGTTTGAAGGCCCTGCGGGAAATTATTGCCAGAAAATTTGGCACGCATCATCCGACAATGTTGCCTCTCAAGTACACACTTATATCATGCCATAAAATCGCGCCTATTTGTTTACGGCATTTTCCAGCGCGCGGGCAAGTTGGTCCGCGCACGACGTGCCTTTGCCGCCGCAATCGTTGCCTTTTAACAGCGCGGCAACTTGCTTAGCATTGGCCCCTTCCACCAATTTGCTAATAGCGGTCAAATTGCCCGGGCAACCGCCAACAAATTGCACATTATGCACGTTGCCGTGTTCATCCAAATCAAATAAAATTTCTTGCGAGCACACCCCTTGCGTGCGAAACGAAAACGAGGTCATAATAACTCCTTATGGTAAGATAATTACATTATACCAAGTTCGCGTAATATCGTTTTTTGTATAATAAATACGGGGAGTAATTATGTCATTTTCCAACATCATAACCAACAGCCCGATTGAGCCGCACACATTAGAACAAGCCGCCAAGCGTATGCTGGCGTTGCAAGAAGAATTAAAAACACATATCGCCCAAGGATCCGGCCCGTTTTTAGCCGCCATTTACGACGACAAAGGAAATCTCATTGCTAAAACAGCCAACTCGGTAGAGCACGACAAATGCAGCCATAATCACGCCGAAATGAACGTCATTAAACAAGCGGAAAAAATTTTAAACACATTTGATTTAGCCCCGTATAACTTAAGTTTATATGCCACGTCCGAGCCGTGTTTAATGTGTTTGGGCGGCATTATGTGGTCGGGCATTCGCACGGTATATTACGGAGTTCCGTCAAAGCGGGTAGAAGAAATTACCGGATTTGACGAAGGGTTTAAGCCCAATTGGCAAGATGAATTTAAAAAACGCGGCATTGCGGTGTACGGAAACATTCAGACGCAAGCGGGCGAAGCTGTTTTGTCTGATTACGTCCACGACGGACACCACATATATAATCCCTCGCGTTAACTAAGATTTTATACAATAGGGTAAACTTATGCGTTACGTATTATATGTATTTACAATGGCGTTACTATTTGTAGCGGGGATGTTGGTAGGAAATAATTTCTTACCGCAGCGGGAGGCCTCTCTGGCCAGTGCCGTATCGGTGCCGGAACTTGCCCAAGAAAACGAACTGTTAAAAACACTATCACGCGAACAAGCCGAGCAAGATTTAGCCAAATTAAACGAGTTCGCGCTTTCTTGCCCCGAGGAAGAACAACCCCAACGCCAAGAACTTTTAAACCGCATTTCCCTGCGGTTGGCCATAGAAAATTTTGAATTTAAAAAAACAAAGTTAGAATTGGAAATTGCCAAAAATGATAAAAATAACCGTCCCACTTCCCAACTGACTCAGGCCATGACAGAATATAACCAAGCGCGTGAACAAGTGGAAAAATTGGCCGAACAACTTAACCCGACTCACGCACCCACCGAAGAACCCCCCTCTGAAAAAAAGTAATTTTAAAAACCCCCGGTGCAGTGCCGGGGGTTTTTATTTCGTTTGATAAAATCTAATCGGTTAATTTCTGCCAGAACGATTTTTTACCCGGCAAGGCAGGCACGTTACTGCGTAACAAAACACCCACACAAATTTGTTGTTCGTTGACAACCGGCAAGGCATCACTTTCGCTTTGTGCAAACACTTCACGCGCTTTATCCTGCGTATCTTGCGGATGCAACACCGCACTTGCATTCATCACAGAGCCGGCCGCAGAATCAACCGCAAAGAACGCCAACTCCGCCGGGCGAATCACACCTTTTAAAACGCCTTCTTTATCGGTAATAATACAAATAGCGGGAATTTTTTTGCGCGGTAAATTTTTAAGTCGCTCAATGAGTTGTGCCAGTTTTACTTCGGTACGCACAGCTACAAAATCGGTTTGCATCACGCGGCCCACCGCATCGTCCGCATAGGAAGACGCCCCGCTTAATAGTTGCAAAAAAGAGGGCTCTAACACCGCTGAAATACGCTGACGGTACGGGCCGGAAAACAAGCTCATCAGTTTAGCTGCTTGCGGCACACTCAGCCGCGTAAGCACATAGGACGCCTGACGTAACGGCAAGCGCCGCAACACCGCCGCTGCCTTGGGCGGATCCATAGGGTTTAAAACGGCAATCATCGTTTGCGCCTTTAACGGAGAAATCAACTGCAACACTTCGTGCGTCGCCAAGGTTTCCAAGGCGGCGGCGGCTTGCTTAGGGGAAGCCGTGATAAATTTCTCGGTAATGGTGCTGGCTAATGCTTGCGTAGCCGGTTGCATAACTAGTCCTATAACAAAACTTGAACTTTCTTACAATTTTATTATAATAAAATAAACAGCACATCGCCAAACCCAAGAGGTGGTAAATATGTTTTTTGACAAACCGTTTCACGAAGTAACTTTTGAAGATGTCGTCAAATTCTGCCACAAACGCGTCCCTGAGGGCAAACAGTTGGACTACAAGTACGTTTTGCCAAAAAATTATGAAAAATTTGCCAAGGTGATAGCGTCGTTTGCTAATGCACTGGGTGGGCTTATTATTGTGGGGGTGCAAGACGACAAAAATGATCAGCCCCATCCCCCCTTTATCGGCATTCCGTTCCACGAAAAACTACGCAACACGATAGAAGATATCATCAAAGTATACATTGACCCGGTGGTATTTGTGGATATCAATATTTGCATCAACAAGACGGGCGATCGGATGTTTGTGCTGATTCAAATTCCGCAAAGCAATTTAACGCCGCACCTCGTTGGCAAATTAAAACGCGCGTATATCCGCACCGGGCAAAGCAGCCGCCCGGAAGCCATCGTCCACCCGGAAAAATTACCGTGGCTGTTAGACCACCGCAAAAAATCGGAACGCTTGCGCCACATTTTGTATGATAAAGCCGAGCGGCACTTTGAAAATTATTTAAAAACGATGACGGTATCAGCCGACGGAGAAGTGGTCTGCACGTTATCCCTGCAACCTTTCTACCCCGAAGATCCGCTTACCAGTTACAAGAAACTGCCGCAACTGATTGCGCAATCGTCCACCCGTGCGCCGTACGGAATTATGGCCAACCCGGAACTTCCCTTACAAGCCGTGCAAGACGGTGCGGCAGTCATTTCCAATCAGCGCGGCGTATATAAAATGACCGAGTTTAACGCGTACGGTTTGATAATGAATAAGCAAATCGTATCGTCGGAAGAAATGGTCAACGGACACGCGTCTAGCACGCTACGCATTGAAAATTTGGCACAAAACATGGTGCTGTTTTTTACAACTGCGCGGAAATTTCTAGCCAAATTAAACGTGGGAGGGTCGCTCTATTTCCGCTTGAAAATGACCAACACCCGCGCGCGCCGGGCATTATTTAAAAACCGCCAAGCTACCGTGCTAGAAGATTATTTACGCATGGACCGCACCCTATCGCCCGACGATTTACAGGCCGATTTACCGCAAATGTTGGAAAATTTATTACACGAGACCGCGTGGTCGTTGGGCTTGCAAATTCCGCAAGAAGAATTAGGCGCACTACTTAAACAGTTACTGAGCGACATAGACAAATGAAACACGGGTTTACATTGATAGAAACGTTGGTTGTTGTCGTAATTATCGCTATATTAGTGGCGATAGCGTTGCCCTATTACCGAAATGCGATAGAGGCCAGCCGCATCACGGAAATAGTTATGCTGTGGGGACGGCAGAAAAACTGGGCGACCGGACACAATATGTCGCCCGCACAAGCCCAAAAAGCAACCGAAAACCTACGTAAAGCCAAACTCAAATACTTCACCGGCGAAGTAATTTGCCGCGAAAAAGCGACCAATGACGAACTGTGTTGGGAAGCCGAATTTACCCAAACGGATGACGATCCTACCGTGCATTACAAACTAATCACTACCCACAATTTTGCACGCTTATCGTGTGTGGGGTTAAACAGCGCGGGCGAAGATTTTTGCGAAAGCCAAGCCCATGATGAAACCCCTGAAATCATTGACGGCCAAAAAGTCTATTGGATTAGGTAACTACCCCGTATTATTTCAATACAAAATCTAGTGGTTTTCATCTTCTCCTGTAACTTCCTGTAAAAGGAAGTTTTTTGTTGCCGGAAAAAACGCTTTAAAAAACAAAAAAAAAAACGATAATAAAGAGACGCAGAAAAATATATAAGGAGCAAACAATATGAAAAACAAACAAGCATTTACGCTTATTGAATTATTAGTCGTCGTTCTCATCATTGGTATTTTGGCAGCGGTGGCGTTGCCGCAATATCAAAAAACAGTACTTAAATCGCGCGTAGCACAAGTAATTCCGATTGTCCGCGCAGTGGCACAAGCACAAGAGGTATATTTTCTTGCCAACGGAGAATATGCAACAAGTGTTGACGAATTAGGCATAGATTTTACTTGTCCAAACGGTTGGACGTGTATCATGGGAAAGAATATATGGGATGGCAATGCACCCGCAAATAAAATAGAGGCCTACCGTACAGACACCGAATCTTTAGGTGTCAATTATTACTACGGAGAAATAGCAACGAATTACAATTTATCGGCCATAGAAAAGAAACTTTATTGTTGGGCAAAAACAAACGATGCACAAGCCGTCAATGTGTGCAAAAGTTTCGGGCCTGCATTAAAAGTGGATTCTTCCTTCTCCCGCTATTTAATTCAATAGCTTAATAGGAATTATTATTTCAACTTTTCCAGTAGTGCGGGGATGACGTCGTACAAGTCCCCCTCTACGGCGTAAGTCGCTGTTTTCATTATAGGAGCGTTGGGGTCTTTGTTAATCGCCACAATCACAGGCGAGCCGCTAATGCCCGACGTATGATGCGTTTGCCCGGAAATTCCGCACGCAATATACAGTTTGGGTTTAACGGTTTTACCCGTCACGCCGATTTGGCGCGAAACATCTATCCACCCGCTGTTTACCGCCGCTTGCGTAGCCGCCACTTCGCCGCCTAAACGCTCGGCCAGTTTTTGTAACAGTTCAAATCCCTCTTTTTTACCGACGCCGCGTCCGCCGGCCACAATCACTTCGGCTTGTGAAATATCGCCTTGCTTGCCGGGCGACGTGCGTTTATTATAATAGTCGCGTAGCACTTCATCCAGCGTACCTGTTTTGGGCGCGGCAGAAGAAGCCGCCGCATCTTTAGCGGCATATTCTTTAATAAGTGCGGTTAAAATTTCGTTCTTTTGAATATGCACCGTGCCTTCGTAAATTTGCGTTACTTTGGCATCGCGCATATATTTTTCAAGCGGAAAATCACGCATGTACGCAATACCGCCGCAAAGCGTTACGCACTCATCCGCCACTTCCATCGCCACGTTGGAGCAGAACAATTTGGCCTCCGCGCTGTATTTGGTCCAACGCGCGCCTTTTAATTTTTTAAGCTCGTCGTGAATTGCGGTGCCGTTTGCAATTGCGTTTTGAACAGCGGGCAAAAATTCCTTATCCATGCGGTGCGTTAAATTATACACAAGCGCGCGTCCGGCTTCGGTCTTGGCGGCCAGTTCGGCTACTTTATGCCCAAGTGCCTGAAACGTAATAATCGGTTGGCCAAATTGTTTACGAGTTCGCAAATACGGAATCGTCACATCTAGCGCACCTTGCGCAATACCCACCGCTTGCGCGGCTACACCGGGGCGGGAATAATCTAATGTTTCTTGCAAATATAAAAGTCCGCGCCCTTCACTGCCCAGTAAATTTTCTTTCGGCACGCGCACGTTATTAAAAATCAGCTCATACGTCGGGTTAGAGCGGATACCCATTTTGGTTTCCTTTTTTCCAAACGTAAAACCCGGCGTACCTTTTTCTATGACGAGTAACGAAATACCGCGCGCACCGCGGCTGGGGTTGGTATTAACAGCTACGGTGTAAAAATCGGCCTCTTTGCCGGATGAAATAAAATGTTTGGCTCCGTTTACAACATAGTAATCGCCGTCTTTAATAGCGGTTGTTTTTAACGCAGTAGCATCCGAGCCGGCCTCGGCTTCGGTTAAGGCAAACGCCCACAATTTTTTGCCGCTTGCTAAATCGGGGCACCACTTTTCGCGCTGTTCTTTCGTAGCGGCTAAATACATGGGAATAGCACCAAGCGCACTTGTTCCCGTCGTAAGAGCTAGCCCCGCACACCCGCGCGAGAGTTCCTCAAACGACATCGCCAAACACGTAATCCCCCCGCCGCGTCCGCCATATTCCGGCGCAAGCCACAGGCCAAACATACCCGCTTGGCGGTAGGCGTCTAACATCTCGCGGGAAAACTCTTCTTTTTCGTCCATTTCCGCGCGCAACGGTTTGATTTTCTTTTCCACCAGTTCGCGGCTTAGATTAAGAACTTCTTGTTCTAATTCGTTAGTTGCGTAATCCATGGTTGGACTCCCCGGTGTGTTTTTTGAAATTTCTTTTGCGACGGAAAAAACGCCGTTTTCCGCCGTTCTTTTTAGTGGGCGGGACTAAACTGCGGTACAGACGTTCTTGTTTTTTTACCATGGTAGAAACGGTAAATTCCGAAAAATCACGGTGATCAATAGCCGCCTCAAAGCGTTGGCGTAACGCCGTATGGCGCAAAAGCACTTTTAACTTTTCGGCAAACATATTGATATCGTTGGGGGCTACTAAAAAACCGGTTTTATTGTTGGTAATAATTTCGCTAATGCCGTCCACGTTGTAGCACACGGCAGGCACGCGCATCGCCATGGCTTCCAGTAAAGACATCGGCAACCCTTCGCGCAGAGACACACTGGCGTACACATCGCTAATGGCCAACAGCTCCAGCGGGTCGTTGCGCCAACCGGGGAACAAAACTTGTTTTTCAATGCTTAAATTTTTAGCCAAGTTTTCAGCTGTCTTTTTCATCGGGCCTTCGCCGGTAAAAATGAAATACACATTTTTCATTTGGCTGAGCACTTTATAAGCGGCTAACACAAAATGGACCGGATTTTTAAGCGGTTTAAAATTAGCTAACGCAAGCACCACTTTAGCATTAGCGGGAATTTTGAGTGAGCCCTTTTTGGCGACCGGATCAAATTTAAGCGGCAAGATCGGGTTAAAATTGATCCCCGCGCGGATCAGTTCCGTGCGGACACTTTTCACAATACCGAGTTCCTTGGCTTCCTGTGCGTTTTTACGCGAAACAAACACGAGCACGTCTGTCATCTTGGCGCAAAATTTTTCTACCGCGACGAAAAATTTAAATTGCTTTTCGCCGTGTTCTTTCGCAAACCCAAGCCCGTGGAAAGTGTGTACCACTTTGGCTTTTCGCCAAAAAACACGCGCGGCTATACGCCCAAGCACCCCGGCTTTCGGCGCGTTAGTATGGACGATATCGGGCTTGACGCGGCGCAAAATACGCCCCATTTGTAGTAGCGCGACAAAATCGTGTAATACATATTTGGGATGAATCGGATGGCGCAAAGCGGAAACAAAGAAAACGTGTTCCGGGTCATTTTTAACTTTGCCATCCAACCGCCCGCCCGGGCCGGTAGCCAAAAAGGGCTCAAACTGTTGTTTATTTAAATTCTTTATCGTATAGAGCACACTGGCTTGCGCACCGCCTTGATCCATGCGGGTAATGAAGTACAGAATTTTTGTTTTTTCCATTTAGTTCACCGTTCCTGTTTTTGTGTTTAAGATGCGCGCCTGCGGGAAATAATATTTAATAATGGCCATATAGTCCGCACCTTGTTTGGCTAGTCCGTCCGCGCCGCGCAAACAAAGCCCCACGCCTAACCCCGTATCATAACCGCGCACCAAGACGCTTTTGATATTTTTTCCCTTGTATAATGGCACGATATCAAACAGGTTGGAGCGCATTGTCCCCGCGCTTAAGATAAACGCGGTTTCCTGCGGGTTTTTGGTTTCGTAAGAGCCCTTTGTTCCCTCAAAACGTAGCGACAAAATACGCCCGGTGGGCGAGAAAAGCACAGGCGTTACAGCCCGTAATTTGCCGATGTTTTGCGTGTAATAGGCCAGACGGTCCGTAATCTCTTTAGCGTCGTACAAATACATCCATTTGATGCCGGCCCACTGGGTCAAATCTTGCGGGCGGGAATATAAATCCTCGGGAGGATTAGACAGGATATATTTGCTGACGTTTGCGGGCGAGAACGTATAACCCGGTTTAGAGGCCGTATTTTCCAGTCCGTCTGCGGTTACCACGCCGCAGTCGGTATAAAAACCGGCTTGCGCGCGCGACAGACGCACATGGCTGGAAGATTTAGAGGCCTCCAACAAATTTTTAAAAATCAAATTGATACCTTCAAAATGGAATTTATCATCGTTATCTGTAATATGATACGCGGCGTTTTTGCTGTTTTCAACAGCATCTAACAAGGCCGAGCGGAACACCACCGATAACGCTTTTAAGGCTGCCTCGTGCTTGATATTTTGCGCCTGTGTAGCCAATAGAGCCGGCACTAAATCTTCCGACGCTACGTTGTTAATCAGTTTAAAGCCGTTTTCGGTCGGTATTACCTGCAAAGCACCTTTTAATTCTTTATCGCTTAAGTTAGCCGCAAACATCGTTTCGGCCCGTGCGTTTCGGATAAGTAGCGTATATTTATCTTTTTCTAACGTAAACGTAAACGGACGCTTGGCGGAAAATTCTACGTGTCCGCGATTATCCTTTACATCCACCCCGCCCGTTAGCGGGTTAAACACAACCGTCTTTTCCACATACGCGGGGATACGCAACACTTGGCCGTGTTTCTCGTCAGAAATTACCGTAGTACCCGAACCGCTTACCGCAATTGATTGCAACGCTTGCGGGATGTGTTCGGCGTTGGCATATAAGGCCATTTTGACAAGCGGCGAAGCGGTGGAAGTCATCACGTGCACAATGGGTTGTTCTAAACGCAGATAAAACAGGTAGTCAATACTTTTATCGCCCAGTTCTTGGGCGTACTCTTGTACTTTTTCGGCTAACTCTTTGTTGCGGGTATCTAAACTGTAAAGCGTCGCGTAAAACTGCCAAGCGCGCAAGGGGTTTTTATCTTTTTCGGCGAGTTTTGCAAAAAGTTCGGCGGCCGGATAATTTTTCTCGTCGTGTGATAACGATTGTTGCAAAAACACCGGAGCTAATTTTTTACCGTTTTTAACTTCGCTTGCTATCCGCCCTAACATATAAGACACAAACGAAATCGCATACGGGTTAGACGTATAAAGATATTGGAGCTCCAAGGCGGCTTTCTCTTTATTTCCGCCAAAATACCACGCCAACGCCGTGCCTAATTTAGCAGAGGAAACATATTCAAAATCGGCGGTGAGATAAAATAAATCTTCAAACGCTTTGCGTGCTTTTTTGTATTTCCCCGCGCCGAGCAGTAACCACCCTTGCGTAAGCTGGATAAAAGGATCGTCGGGGTTGAGTTCCACAGCTTTGGCAATATGCTCAAGTGCCTTTTTAACAAGTCCGCGTTGCATAGACAAAACAGCCAACTCCAAATTAGCCGCGGCCGCCTCTTTTGGGTCCGAAGAATTTTCGTATGTTTTGAGTGCAAAGTAGCACTCGTCTATTTCTCCGGCTAAGCATTTTTGGCTGATTGATTTAATACCGTTAGGCAACGAGTAGTCCATGACGCTGTTATACAAAACAGCTTCGTTTAAATTTCCGGTAAAGCGCGTAGCGGCTAGGGTAGATTTCGTGCCCGTCTGCGTAAACGACGGTTGTGCGTCCGCGCTCCCCGACACTTGCGCGCCAAGCGGCAACGCAAAACCAAAAACAACTGAAAATATCCCCAAAATCAAATAGTTCCTCATATACTCATTATAGCATAATCAACCGGGTAAACCATTGGACCTAGGCACTCTCTAGGCCCAAAGGCCCTTGCTAGAAAAAAAAAACAAGTAAAATTTAAGTGTAGGAAAATTCACAACAGGAGTATAAAAAAACAGTATGAATAAAAAACTACCGTATTTAATCGCGCTTTCGGCACTTGCCGTGTGTTTGCCGGCGGTGTCTCAAGCGCAAGGATTTGTCAAGGGTGCGGCGCGTGCCGTCAAAGGCGGGAAAGGTGCCGTTAAAATCGCCCAAACGTCTATTGATCCCGGTCTAAAGTTACGGGTAGAGCGGGCTATTGCGGAGCAAAGAATCAAGATACGGAGAGGCGTTGAGTATCAACGAACACCTCAAGAGGCCGCGCAACGGGCGTTGAATGTGGCCATTTACCGCAATGAAAGTGATCTTATCAAGCCGTTAATTGCAAGAGGGGCGGAGATCAATTCCTTCTTCCTTGACGGTACAACATTGCTCACTGGTGCCGTAGAGCTAGGTAACTTGAAAACCGTAAAAGAGATCCTTCAAAATGGGGCGGATATCAATATGCCTGATCGCTTGAGCAAAACTCCGCTTATTATGGCCGCCCAAAAAGGCAACTACGATATGGTCAAATTCTTGCTTGACAACGGGGCCAAAGTGGACCTGCAAGATGCCAAAGGTTTCACGGCTCTTATGCGCACGAATAACGAAAAAATTGCCAAACTACTGCTTGATAAGGGAGCGGATCCGAACCACCAAGAGGAGGATGGGTGGACAAAACTCATGTATATTGCCAACGCAGGGTATAAGGCCGATGAAGAGAAAACCAAGGCCCTGGTAGATCTGGCCACCTTGCTCCTTAAAAACGGGGCCGAGGTCAATCTACGAAACCACCATTATGCGACGGCACTTATACTGGCACTTGACGCGTCCAATTTTGCCTTGACCAAACTGCTACTGGAACACGGAGCCGACCCTTATATGATGGATGACCACGGCCGCGACGCGTTTGATGTGGCAACGTGGGGGCCCAACCGTCACAGAGACGACCTCCGCCGTTTGGTCAATTCATACAAAAAATAATTGTCGGGCAAACCGTAAATAATTCAGGGCGGCTTGTTAGGCCGCCCTTATTTTTGAGGTTAAAACCGTTTGTCTCACAGGCGCAAACGCGCCCTTAAAAAAACGATTTTTTTCGCACGCGCCAAAGCGCGCACCAATTATTTGTAGCTTGCTTGCGCTTTTAAGAAGTCAAATACTTTGCGCTCCGTGAGCGTGGCCAAGATGTGCTCTTTGCGCTCGTCAAAAAACGCTTTGATTTTCTTCTCGTCCGATTTGTTTTGCGAGGAGGACAAGCTCTTGTCTAACTCGGCTTTCCAATCGGCATCGGTGGCTTGCAAGTTTTCTTTTTTGGCAATTGCGTGCACGATATATCCGATGCGCAAATCTTTTTCTACCGTCGGGCGGATGCGTTCTTCAAACGCTTTGTGTTGCTCGGCGGTGAGTTGTTCGGGTTTAATTTGCGTCATGTTGTGCACAAAATTGTGTAAAGACGATTCGGTATATTCTTCCACCAAGCTTTGCGGCAAGTCAAAATTATTCATTTTAACGAGGTGGTTTTCAATTTGGGCGACTTCGTCGCGCTGGGAGTTTTGTTTGGCCTCGGCGTCTAAACTTTCTTTGACTTTCTTTTTCAGTTCGTCCAAGGTTTCAAAGCCCATGTCTTTAGCAAAATTGTCGTCCAAGTTCGGCACGATTTTGTTTTTAATATCATCTACCGTTACGTGGTACGAAACCGTATCGTTACCGTCTTTGGCTTCCACGTCTTTGACGTCGCCTTTTTTAAGGCCTTTCAATGCTTCGGCTAAGCCGGGCATCGTTTGCGGGGCAGACATATCTACCAGTTCGCTATCGGCGCTGAGTTTATAATCATCTTGTCCGTTGCGTTTGCCGGTGTAGTGAATAACGGCGTAGCATTTATCGTCAATGACGGCGCCGTCTTTGGCACTTTCCAAGCGGGCGTTTGCGTCTAACACGCGGTTTAAGTTTTCGGTTACGTCGTTATCGGTAGCGGTGTCGGCTTTTTTGGTAATTTCAATACCTTTGTAATCTTTTACGTCAAATTCCGGGGCAACGTCCACGGCCATTTCAAACGTAAAAGCGGCGTTATCTTTGAAGTTAGCAAAATCGGCCTTGGTCAGCGTGGGCATGCCTACGGCATCTAATTTAGCGTCGCTAACAGCGGCGCCGATAGCGGCTTTGACCGTTAAATCTAACGCACGTTCTTTAATGTGTCCGGCAAAATTTTGTTTGACTAAATCAAGCGGTACTTTTCCGGCGCGGAAACCCTGCATTTGGGCGCGCGATTGTACTTGCACGGCGGCGTTTTGGAAACCTTTGGCGACTAAGCTGGGGGCGGCTTCTACCGATAGAGTTACGCGGCAACCTTCTTTGCTGAGTTGTTTGGTTTTTACTTCCCCCGCTTGAGCGGTTTTGAAAATGGACATCTTATTCTCCTTACTCACCGGACGAACCGGATAAATATGGACGGAGAGGGACTCGAACCCTCACGGATTACTCCATACGCTCCTAAGGCGTACGCGTCTACCAATTCCGCCATCCGTCCGTGTTGGTTTAATTTTAAGTTGGAACTGCAAAAAGTGGGCCATGTGAGGCTCGAACTCACGACCTTACGCTTAAGAGGCGTCTGCTCTACCAACTGAGCTAATGGCCCGAAGATGTACTTATTATAACATATTTACCAAACGCTTTGCACACCCCCCATTTGACAATCCCCCCCGTAAACGATACAATAAAGTGTCGTTATACCCACATATATAAGGAATTTACACCATGAATTACAAATCTGTTACATTAGGTGTTTTGTGTGCCGGGCTTTGTCTGGCCACCAACGCCCAAGCGCAATCCTCATTTGAGTTTGATAACATAGACACCTTGCTTACCGATAATTTACTGGACGAAGCGGCTAGCCGCTATGCGTCCGTTTTGCTTTCTTTCCAACCCGAACAAGCCACCCGGCTAGGGTTTGCATCCGCCAACGAAAGCTTAACCTCCCGCACCCCGCGGCAAAGCGCCCAAATGCTTACCGTGTTGCGCTCGGTCAAAGAGTCGCTGGAACAAATTGACCCTAAGCAACTTTCCCAAGCTAAGCAAATTGACCGCGAATTATTACTCGGCGCCGTCAATGATGCCATTTGGCAAGAAGAACAAAACCGTTTTCAACGCGACCCGCTTTATTACACCCAAGCCCTTGATGCGATTTACGACTTAATCGCTAAACCGGCAGAAAGTGCCGTGCGTCAACGCTTGGACCTGACCGCACGTTTAAACCAACTAACGCAAGTGGCGCAACAAGCCGAGGAAAATTTGTCCAATGTAGCACCGTATTTAGCACAACTGGCTATGGAAAAAGCGTATTACGCTTATTTATCTGCCGACGAGTGGGAAACCGCCCTCCAACCCGACCCCAACGACCAAGATGCCGTCAACCAAGCCAAACGGACCGTTTATAATGCCAAACAAGCCGTGAAAAAAATGTTTGATTTGTTTAAGCAACTTTCACAAAAAGAATCAACGCAAGATTTCCGGCTCGGGCAAGACAGCTATTTTACCGTACTTAAAAACCGCTACCAATGGAGCGGCAAAAAAACCGCCCTATTTATCAAAGAATTAGAGCAAACGGTTGCCGCTTCGCAAACAGAACTGACCCAAGCGTTAGAGCCCTTTTTAGCACAAGAAGAGGCAAGCGAAGTGACTGTTGTAGACGGGGAAGATGCCCAACAAACCGCCCCGGCCAAACCGGTTAAACCTACTAAGAAGAAAAAATCTAAAAAATTAGAGATGCGTAACGCACAAGATTTTTACGCCGTCGCTAAACCTTTCTTAACGGCAGAACAGGACGAAAATTTGCTACAAACGCTGGCTAGTCAAGCCCAAAGCGCGCAAGAATTACTGACGCAGCAAGGGGCTCTGCCCACGCAAATAGCTGATTTCAGAATTTCGCCGTTGCCACAATATTATGCGTACACGCTTGCCTATTTGTTTGTACCGCCGTTTGGCAACCAACTGACGCCGCGGTCCGATTTTTTGGTACGTATCCCGTCGGGTAATGCAACGGCTCAGCAAGAACAGTGGAATCAAGATTTCAACCCGCTTACGCGCAAGCTGATGATCAGCGGCGAGCTTGTTCCCGGCCGCTATTACCAAGCCCAAAATACATTGAAAAACAGCAAGGTGCGCCGCTTGTATCCGTCAGCCAGTATGCAAAACGGTTGGGCCGCTTATGCCAAACGCTTAGCCAAAGAAAAAGGATATATAACATTAGACGAAGAACTTTTATTCTTAGCGTGGGATGAATATATCCACGCGTTGGCGGCATTTGTGGATGCCAAATTGCAAACCCGCCAATACTCGTACGCAGATGCGCTGTCTTTCCTTACGCAAACCCACGGGTTAAACGAAGAACAAGCCGAACAAATGCTTAAACAAGTCTCGGCCGAGCCCGGCAAGGCCGTGAGCTATTTTATCGGGTTGGACGCATTGGAAAACGCACACCGCACGTTTAGCAAAAAATACGGCAAGAAATTTAACGAGGCCGATTTTAACGCTAAACTATTCCAAGCGGGCAACGTGCCGCCAAGCTTGTTAGAAAAAGAACTCAAACGGCTCTACAAGCGCGACGCAGAAATGAAAAAAGCCAAATCCGCTTTTTAGTTAAATCAATTGCTACAAAAAACCCGCTCTGCTTGGGCGGGTTTTTTTGTCATCGGTTTTGTTATTGGTAACGATACATAATAAAGGGTTCTTCTTCCGACCCTTTACTAAAATAGACAGTTGCTCCCGTTTCCGCCTTGCAAAATTTAGCCCGCCAATCGTTACCACCATTAGTTCCCTTTGCGCGACAAAATTTCTCACCACCATTATCAACCATGTGTTGTGGAACAATGAATAGATCAAAATCTGTGTTTTTCCCACCGCAAATAAGGCCCGAACTATTGATAAAACATCTGCCCCAATCGGAGTCAATTACATTACCTCTATCATCTGTATCTGTACCGGGCGCGTCAATATCCAAGTCGTCTAAATTGAATGTATAACTGCCGTTGGCTAAATAATATCGTTCTTCGGCTTGCGCTAAACTTTCCGCTAACACTTTTACGTTTGCATAGCGCGCTTTGGCCACCGCCATACGATATTGCGGCAGAGCCACCGCCGCTAAAATACCGATGATAAGAACAACCACTAAAAGTTCAATAAGCGTAAATGCTTGTTTGTTTTTCATATTATTCTCCTTGGATCGTTTTAACCAACAAATAAAATGTAGCAAAAAAAAAAACGATGTCAAGCCCCCCTTGCCGGGGGCAGGCAATTTCATTGACGGTGCTTTCGTTGGGCTTGCCGGGGTGCTCGCCGCACGGGCGGAACGGGTAAGAGGAAAACAATGTAGGGCACCCTGCAACGGCTCCCTCTTTTTTAGTACAATAAGGATGAAGGAATTTTCCCCCCGTGGGGCATTAAGGATAAACACATGATTATATTGTTTTTAAACTGCGGCAGTTCTTCTGTAAAATACAGCGTCTATGATTGGGACCAGAAAAAAAGTTTATGCGCCGGCGGCGTGGAACGTATCGGCATTGACGGTACGCGTCTTACCCAAAACCGCCCCGGTTTCCCGGAATATGAAATCAACCAAAATTGCAAAGACCACAAAGAAGCGATCAATTTAGTTATCAAAACCTTAACCGACAAACAGCACGGCGTCATTGAAGATGTCAACGTGATTAGTGCCGTCGGCCACCGCATCGTACACGGCGGAAAATTTGCTAAATCGGTGGTCGTGGACCAAAGCGTGATTGACGAACTGCGCAACATTTCCGACCTCGCGCCCTTACACAACCCGGCCCACATTATGGGTATTGAAGCCGCGCGCGCATTACTTCCTAACGTCACACATGTGTGCGTGATGGACACCGCGTTCCACCAAACCATGGAGCCCGAGGCCTATATGTACGCGTTACCGCGCAAGTGGTACACCGATTACGCCGTACGCAAATACGGTTTCCACGGCTCATCTGTGTTATACACCTCCCGCCGCGCGGCTGTTTTAATGGACCGCCCGGTGGAAGAACTCAACACGATCGTCTGCCACTTAGGCGCGGGGGCCAGCTTGACCGCCGTAAAAAAGGGCCGCTGTATTGATACAAGCATGGGCCTTACGCCGTTAGAGGGGCTCGTCATGGGCTCGCGCTCGGGAGATATTGACCCGTCTGCATGTTTTTACATGATGAAAAAGCTCAACATGTCGCCCGAAGAAATGTACCCGATTTTGAACAAAAAAAGCGGTATGTATGCTCTCACCGGCGACCGCTTTTCCGACCAGCGCGATGTGCGCAAAGGCATTGACGAGGGCGACGAACTGTGCGAAATGGCCGCCCAAGTACAAGCCCATCGCATTAAAAAATACCTCGGTGCGTACATGGCCGAGCTGGGTAGTTTAGATTGTATCGTTTTCACGGCCGGTATCGGCGAGCGCGACCCGGACGTACGCGCGCGCTCGTTAGCGGGCTTAGAGAATTTTGGTATTATCTTAGACAAAGAGCGCAACGAAGTCGCCAACACTAATAAGGTGGAATGCTTACTTTCTGCGCCGGAGTCCAAAGTTAAAATTTTCTTAATTCCTACCGATGAAGAAATTGTAGGGGTGCAAGATATTGTAGCTATTTTGGAAGGGAAATACGACGTTTACACGAAATTCCGGTATATCTTCCAAGAAAAAGATTACCGCAACAAACTGCGTGATGCGGCGTTTGTAGAACAAGCGAAACAAAAACCCGAGTTGTTAAAAGCGGCTATAAACGTGCCTGAGCAGTTGTTAAAAGCAATTAAACAATGATTTACGCGCCCGTTTGTTTGTTGTCAAACGGGCGTTTTATTTAAAATAAAAAAGGAGATAAACCCCATGTTTTTACCGAAAGAAGATAAGTTCTTTGATCTGTTTGATAAACAAGCGGAAAATATTGTCCGCGCGGCAGAGTTCTACCGCAAATTAGCCGAAGAAGGCGGCTTCACGCCCGAAAACGTGCGCAAAATGCACGAGTTTGAACACTACGGCGACGAATTAACCCACACGACTATTAACAAACTAAACGAAACATTTATCACGCCCTTTGACCGTGAAGATATTTTAGCCCTTGCCAACCGCATGGACGATATTGTGGACAATCTGTATCTGTTGGTCAATCACTTCTATTTGTATAAAATTTCAAAACCGACGGAATATAGCAAAAAATTGGCTGCTACTTTAGAGCAAACCACCAAGGCGTTGCAAAAAGCACTCGCCACGTTACGCCACAAAAAGAGCATGACCGAAACGTTGCGCCAATGCGTGGAAATCAACCGTTTGGAAAACGAAAGTGACGTTCTGCACGACGAAGCTATTTCGTATTTGTTTGAACACGAAAAAGACCCGATTATGGTGATCAAACAAAAAGAGTTGTACGAAATTGCCGAAAGCACCACCGACTATTGCGAACACGTCGCCAACATGGTGGAATCTATTTTGGTCAAAAATAACTAAGGCAAAATATGGCTTGGATTATTTTTTTAATTCTTCTCGCGCTGTTTTTTGATTATCTAAACGGCTTTCACGACGCGGCCAACGCGGTTTCCACCGTCATTTCCACGCGGGTGCTTTCCCCGCGTTTGGCGGTGTGGTGGGCGGCGTTTTTTAACTTCGTTGCCTTTTTGATTTTCGGCACCGCGGTAGCCAAAACCGTTGGATCGGGTATCATTTACACGCAATTTATTGACGCAAACTTAGTATTTGGCGCACTTGTGGGAGCTTGCGGCTGGAACTTAATTACGTGGTGGTTTGGGTTGCCGTCCAGTTCTTCGCACGCGCTTATCGGCGGACTTATCGGCGCGGGCTTTTTAAAAGGAGGCACAAGCGCACTGGTGGCAAGCGGTATTTTTAAAACGGTCGCGTTTATTTTTATATCGCCGATGTTAGGGTTTATTCTCAGCACGGTGATCGGAATTATCGTATTTAATATCGCCAACAACTTTAAACCCTCCAGAGTGGACGGTTTTTTCCGCCGGGCAGAACTTTTTTCCGCCGCCGCTTATTCACTCGGCTACGGTGGTAACGACGCGCAAAAAACGATGGGTATTATCAGCATGTTACTCGTCGGCGGTTTAGCCGGAGCGGAAGTAGCCCCCTTGCAAGAGTTTTTCTATTCTCACCAAGAATTAGCCGCCATACGCGCGGGCGAATTTGTCGTGCCGCTTTCCGTAGTAATTATCTGCCAAGGTGCGATTGCACTGGGTACGCTCTCCGGCGGTTGGCGCATTGTTAAAACCATGGGACAAAAAATTACGCGCCTTCGCCCGGTGGACGGTTTTTGCGCCGAGTCGGCCGCGGGTATTTCTATTTTCTTCGCGTCTTTTCTAGGTATCCCGGTGAGCACTACGCACACGATTACGGGCTCTATCGTCGGTATCGGTGCGTTGCGCCGTTTATCGGGCGTACATTGGGGCGTAGCCAAACGCATTGTGTGGGCGTGGTTTATTACCATTCCCGCCGCCGCGCTGATCTCGGCAATTGCGTATGAATTAAAAGTATTGCTGTTTTAAGATAAATAAGCAAGCCACAAAAAACCCGCTCAACACGAGCGGGTTTTTTATGAGTTAATAGTAACGCGAAGTTCCGGTATAAAGGGGAGTAGTAGTTATCCCCATTACTTTAGTACAAAATTTTCCGTTTAAATGACCTTTTTCAAAACATAAGAATTTTCCTTCTAAATTGGGAAAATTAACATGACGGTGAACAAAAACATACCCTGCGTCTTTATAAGGACCAGTTTTAAATTGTGCCATAGATAGAACAAAATTAGAACTTGAGTTGGAAAGCGCGTTGATTGCCAATTCAAACATATCATTACCACGTATTGCATCGGTAGAAGGTACTGATAACTCCAAGACAGATGTTTCTTGAGGATCCAAATTATCAAATCCTAAGTCCAATTCTCCGAACGATTTAGCATAATCGCCATTGGCCATAAAATAAGTTTCTTGAGCCATGGATAAATTTTTTGCCAAAGTGGACAATTGTGCACCGCGGCTTTTCCATATCGCTTTCTCATATTGCGGCACGGCCACGGCAGCCAAAATGCCAATGATCAGAACAACCACTAATAATTCAATAAGCGTAAATGCTTTTCCGTTATAACATAAAGATTTGTCATCCCGGAAATTTGTAATCCGGGATCTTCTGATTTTCTCTCGCTCGTTAACCATCCCATCAGAAACAAAAATACGAAGATGCCGGATAAAAACATTCCGGCATGACAAACTTTTTTGATTTTCTTTTTCCATAAAAACTCCTCCTTTTTATCATTAAACAAAATGTAGCAAAAAAAAAAACGATGTCAAGCAAAATTTTTGTCCGACGAAAAAACAAATTTTGTAAAATAATTTTATGCAAGTGAAAATAAATATAGACGGCGGCTCGCGCGGAAATCCCGGCCCGGGAGCATCGGCGTATGTGATTTGCGACAGGCAAGGTAAAATCTTGTCGCAAGAGGGGCACTTCATGCCCCACTGCACCAACAACCAAGCCGAATATACCGCGCTGAAACTTGCGCTTATCAAAGCAAAAGAATTGGGGGCCACAGAACTGTTTATTGAGTCGGACTCGCTGTTATTGGTCAAACAATTTTTGGGCGAATATAAGATTAAAAACCCCGATTTAGCCGCGCGCATGCAAGTCATCCGCCGCCTGGCTGAGCCGTTTACCATTCACATCAAACACGTCTTGCGCGAATTTAACAAAGCCCCCGACGCTTTAGCCAACAAAGCCATGGATGCTAAAAAATCTCTCGGCTTTAACCCGATTGAAAATCTGCCGGAAGATGATGAAATTTTATCCGCACCTACACAAAAAAACACCGTCAACGGTGTGGAAGTTAAACCGGTGGTGCGCGAAGAAAAAAAAGCCAAAAAGCCACACCAACCCGATTTATTCGGCAATTTCTAATTTGATACAATATAAAAGGACGGCTAGATAACCGCTCTTGTTTTAATGACAGGGGAGGAACTTCCGGACTCCACAGGGCAGTGCGCCGCTTGAAAGAGCGGGCTGACGGAGCGAAAATTCCGTCGGAAGGAAAGTGCCACAGAAAATATACCGCCCGCAAGGGTAAGGGTGAAAAGGTGCGGTAAGAGCGCACCGCGCGTTTGGCAACAAACGCGGCAGGGTAAACCCCGCACGGAGCAAGGCCAAGCCGGTCCATACGTAGCCCGCGTTCGCGACCAAGTAGGCCGCCTAGAGTAATGGTTATCCGGCCCGCAAGGGCTGACAGAATCTGGGGTATCGGCCGTCTATAAATTGTAAAACTCCCGCTATTTGCCGCACAGGCCAAGCGCGGGAGTTATTTATTAGGGCAACTGATAAACCGTACAAGCACCAATGGCGCATGTTTGATTGGACGGATTCGTTCCTCCCAAACTTTTACACACTTGGTTGGCTAGATTGTTATCTTGTTGTGCCTGACAAGATTTTTTATTTACAAAACCGCTACTTACATGTTCATAGTAAAAAACAAAAGAATTGGCTTTTGACTTACGCATGGCATAAGTATAACTTAGTGAGGACACCAATATACTCCATTGGCCCGGTAAATCAATTTGGATATCCGATACCACAGTACCGGGGATATCCACATCTAATGATTCAAAAGACTCTACATAATTTCCGTTGGCTAAATAATACCGTTCCTCGGCGTCTTTAACGCTTTTTAAGATTGTTAGTGCCTCGGTGGCACGCGCTTTTTCCACCGCTACTCTATACTGCGGCAACGCTACGGCGGCGAGTATACCGATGATAAGAACAACGACTAATAATTCAATAAGCGTAAATGCGTTGTTGTAAAAAAAGACGTCATCCTGAACTTGATTCAGGATCTCACCTTGTTGTCGTTTTAGAAAGTGGTGAGATTCCACATCAAGTTTGGAATGACATTTATTTTTGTTTTCTTTTAAACAACCTGTTAAACATCTTTTCTTTTCCATACAAATTCCTCCTTTGTTTCATTAAATAAAATGTAGCAAAAAAAAAAACGATGTCAAGGCCCTTGCCGGGCCCAGGCGTGAGGCCTAGGACCTCTGTTTGCTTTTAATGCGATATTTTAGCAATAGGGAATTTCATTGACGGTACTTTCGTTGTTTTTGCCGGGGGCAGGCAAATGGGGAGTCATCTTCCACTTAATTAGAGCCACACTCTTTTTGCGTTGTTACTTTGCAATGCAACAAGCCCCGTCCGCTTTTCTGACATCAGAAAAGCTCGCAAAAGAATGCCGCTCCACGGCACCACAAAAAGGCGGCACAAACAGAGTGTTCGTGCCGCCGATACCAACAAACTGTAAGAAATTCTACACCGTAGGTTTGGCCGGGGAAGCCACCGGCACTTTGGGGAACGCAAACCAAAACATCGCCCCTTGCCCAAGCCCGGCACTTTCTACGCCAATTTCCCCGCCGTGTGCGTTGACAATTTCCTGTGCGATAGATAAGCCCAAGCCCCAACCCTGTTTTTTCAAGTTGCGGTTGTTATCGGACTGGTGGAATTTTTGGAAGATTTTTTCTTTTTCGGTATGTAAAATACCGGGGCCGTTGTCGCTCACGCGGCAGACCAAATACGGGTCCTCGTCGTAATAACTTACTTCTACCCGCCCGCCTTGCGGCGCAAATTTAATAGCGTTACCGATTAAATTACTAAGCACTTGCGATAAGCGGAACCGGTCGGCCGTTACCGTAATATCTTTGGGATAATCGTATTTTTGCAAGAAAATACCTTTCTTTTGCGCGTTCACCGCTTGCAACGTAACAACGTCGGACACAAGTGTATTAAACGTAAACGGCTGTCCGTCCATTTTAAACCGGCCCGACTCAATCATGGAAATATCCATCAGGTCCGCCATCAGCATATTCATATTGTCGGTAGCTTTTAAAATATTGTTAAGGGCAATTTGGTCGTTATTGCCGGATCCTTGCGGGCCGTCCATCATCAGCACGGAAGCGAACCCTTGAATAGAAGAAAGCGGTTGGCGCAAGTCGTGCGCGACAATGGACATAAATTTAGAACGAATTTCGTTTAACCGTGTAAGCTCTTGGTTGGATAAGCGCAATTTGTTAACCATTCCTTCCAGTACCGTTACTTTACCGGAAAGTTGCATTTGCAAAGAAGCAATTTGCTGTTGGTAATTATGCTCGGCTTTCATAATCGTACGGTTCATTTTACGAAGCACAAATTTTTTTGTGATCCAATACGTCAGCAACGACAACGACGACGCAATAATTACCACATACGCTACTACCATTTGCCAAGGTGTACCTACCATAATCTACTCTCCTTTATTTGACGGCACTTCCTAACACATCTTCCAGTGCACGGCGTTTGATCGTCCCCTCGCGCAGTAACCGCGGTGCCCCCGTCATATCTACTACGCTAGATGCTACCGGGCTTAATACGCCCGCTCCAAAAATATAATCTACTTTACCGTCAAAGGTATCTATCAAAATTTTTTCGTCCGTAATCACGTTTTGCCCGTGCAAATTAGCACTGGTGCAAGCCATCGGCACAGACATCTTCCGTAGTAATTCTACCAAAAATATATTCCCCGGTACACGAAAACCTAACCCCGCAAATCCGCGCAGTAGCGGTTTACCGGCATCTGTGGGCGTCAAAATAAGCGTTAGTCCGCCCGGCCAAAATGCACGGGCCAGTTTTTCGGCCCCGCTTGAAAATTGCGCCGCTTGGCGTGTTTGCTCTAGACTACCTGTGAGCAATTGCAGCGGACTGGTCGCCGGGCGGTTTTTAAGTTGGTAAATTTTTTGGATGCTGTCCTCGGCAAAGGCCCCTGTACCGATGCCGTATACCGTATCGGTCGGCACGACCGCTAACGCACCTTGCTCAATTTCCCGGGCATAGCGGGCCAGCTCCTCCGCCGTTAAATCAGCGGTCTTAAAAATACGGGTTTTCATCGGCTTCTTCCTTGTCTGCGGTGGCAGGACGGTCTATAATCAATACAAATTCGCCTTGTACTTTTGGGCGGGCGGACAGTGTTTTTATCAGTTCACTTGCCGTGCCACGCAACCACTCTTCATATACTTTGGATAATTCCCGCGCAATAACCAGAGGCGTATTTTCGCCCAAGGTTTTGGCAATCAGTTCCAACATTTTAATCACGCGGTAGGGTGATTCATACAACACCACCGGCACATTAAGCGCATACGCGTTGGCAATCAGCTTAGCGGCTTTGCCGGGCTTGCGCGGCAAAAAACCTAAAAAGGTAAATGCACCCCCGGTAATGCCCGCGCCGGCTAACGCACACGCCACCGCACTGGGCCCCGGTAAAGACGACACTTTAATTCCGGCCGCTACGGCGGCTTTTACCAACTTCCACCCCGGATCGGAAATACACGGCGTGCCGCAATCGGATACAAGGGCCGCGGTTTTTCCCCCTTTTAATTGTTCCACACAACGCAAGACGGAACGGTCGTCATTTTCGTTATAGCGCACCGTGGGTTTAGAGACCGCAAAATGCGAAAGTAAAATTTGCGTGCGGCGGGTGTCTTCACAAAACACCACATCGGCACTTTTTAGCACTTCCAAAGCACGAAGTGTAATATCTTGCAAATTACCAATCGGAGTCGGAACAATGTATAACATAGTTAAAGTATATAAAATTATGGCGAAATACTTGAGCGTATTTAGTACAATATATACTTGTTGTTGTACATATTAAAAAGAAAGAGGAACCCCAGGAAAAAATGTCTAAGGTACTGTCTAAAATCAAGTTAAATACGTTTGCCATTATCTTATCGGTATTGGCTATTGTAACCGCGCTGACGTGGATTGTTCCGTCCGGCGCGTATGACCGCGTGGAAAACGCCGACGGGCGGCTAGTAGCCGTAGCCGGCACCTATCACCGGGTAGAGGCCAGCCCGCAAGGTATATTTGATTTGCTCAAAGCCCCGGTACAAGGTTTTTCCAAAACGTCGGAAGTCATCGTATTTTTACTTGTTATTGGCGGAGTGTTGGGCATTATTGAAAAGACAGGAGCCATCGCCGCCGGCATTCAAGCGGCCAGCGAATTTTTTAAACGCAAACCCAAACTGCGCTTTTTGTTTATTCCGCTGGGCGTAATTGTATTTTCACTCTGTGGGGCTACCTTTGGCATGTGTGAAGAAGCCCTTATTTTCGTGCCGATTTTTATTCCGCTTGCCTTATCGTTGGGGTATGACTCGGCCTTAGGCACGGCGATCCCGTTTGTGGGGGCCGGCGTCGGATTTGCGGCCGCGTTTACCAACCCGTTTACCGTCGGTATTGCGCAAGCCATCGCACAAGTGCCGCTTTATTCCGGGTTGGGATATCGTTTGATTATTTGGGTCATTTGCACTTCGGTTATTATCACCTGGCTGAGCTTATATGCCCGCAAAATTACTAAAGACCCGACGAAAAGTTTGACCTACGAGTTTGACCAGGAAAAACGCAAAGAACTCAAACTCAATAAAACGGAGTATCACATTACCCGACGTCAAAAAGCCGTATTATTGGCGTTTGGTATTGGCATGGTGGGCATGGTGGCCGGAGTGCTTAAACCGCAAGTGTGTGCCTTTTTACACGGCACATTCGGCATTGATTTAATCAAATGGCTCAACTGGGAAAATTCCGGTTGGTACATCACCGAGATTGCCGCCTGGTTTTTAGGACTCGGTTTCGTGTGCGGTTTTTTGGGCAAAATGAAAATGCAGGAATTTAGCGACACGTTTTTTAGCGGCGTACGCAGTATGGCCGAAATTGCAATGCTCTTGTGCTTTGCGCAAGCTATTGTAATTGTGGCAAACAACGGTCATATTTTGGACACATTGTTAAATGCCATGTCCGGCCTGATTAAACACTTGCACCCGATTTTTGCTTCGTGGGCTTCCATGATGTTGCAAACGGTCATTGATTTCTTTATTCCGTCCGGATCTAGCAAGGCCGTACTTACCATGCCGATTTTGGCTCCGTTAGCCGATTTAATCGGTATTACGCGCCAAACGATGGTGCTTGCTTTCCAACTGGGCGGAAGTTGGATGAATATGGTGATTCCGACGGACCCGGTAACGATTGCCGCAATCGGGTTTGCGCGTATTGCATACCCGAAGTGGCTTAAATGGATGTTACCGCTACTTATTACTATGTATTTACTGTCGTTCTTACTGCTCATTCCGCCGTACTTTATGAAATGGCAGTAGGACTACCGCATTACGTGTTTTTTTTGTAGAATGAAAGAAGCTCGGCTCAGACAAGCAGAGCTTCTTTCTTATGTTTAACGAAATACAAACGGCATCTTATTTTCATACGGCCGATTGGTTAGTGTTCGGAGCCGTGTTGTTAGCCACCGCGTTGGCGGCGGCCTATGGGCACTTCCGGCTACGCCACTCACAACAAAAAGAAAAACCCACCACCCTGGATTATTTACTCATGGGACGGCAACTTACCCTGCCGCTTTTCGTAGCCACCATGGTAGCCACGTGGTACGGCGGTATTTTCGGCATTAACGAAATTACATTTAATTACGGCATTTATAACTTTGTAACACAAGGCGTGTTTTGGTATATCGCTTATTTAATTTTTGCCTTTTTTATTACCGATAAAATTGCCCGTTACAATTCCATGACCCTACCCGATTTAACCAGTCAAATGTTCGGCCCGAAATCTGCCAAAGTGTCTGCCGTGTTTACCTTCTTATACATCACCCCCGTGGCATACGTGTTAAGTTTAGGTATGTTTTTACACATGGTCTTTGGTATTAGTGTTGTGTTAGGCATGGCTATCGGCACGATGTTTACCTGTCTGTACACGGCGTGGGGCGGATACCGTTCCGTCGTATTTTCAGATTTGGTGCAATTTTTTGTGATGTGCACTGCCGTGCTTTTAGTAGTTGTATTTTCGGTATATACGTTTGGCGGACTGGACTTTTTAAAAGCCAATTTGCCCGCCTCGCACTTTACGCTCACAGGCGGAAACTCGTGGTTAAATACGTTTGTGTGGGGATTTATTGCACTGGCTACACTTATTGACCCCAGTTTCTACCAAAGCTGTTTTGCCGCCAAAAGCCCGTTGGTGGTAAAACGCGGCTTAATTATTGCTACGATGATTTGGTTTTGTTTTGATATTTGCACGACAGCCGGCTCGTTGTATGCGCGTGCCTTATTGCCGCATGCAGAGCCGGGGCAAGCTTATTTCTTCTATTCCGTGCAATTGTTACCGGTGGGACTGCGCGGACTTTTTGTGGCTGGTATTTTATCTATTATCTTATCCACGCTTAATTCGTTTTTGTTTATTGCATCCGGCACGCTCAGCTTTGATTTGCTGCGCAAACGCTTTACCAACGTTATTTTATCTAACCGGATCATTATTTTCTGCGTAGGGGCATTTTCTATCCTGCTGGCCCAGTTATTTCATGATAGTTTTAAGGAAATTTGGCTTACCTTGGGGTCTTATTTTTCCGCCTGCTTGTTAATTCCGATTTTAATGGGATACCTGCACCCGGGAAAAATCAGCGATAAATTATTTGTCGTTTCTTCGTTAACCAGTGCCGTTGTAATGACGTTTTGGCGTATTTTTGTGCCGGAACAATGGCTTACGGTTGTAGACCCGTTTTACATCGGAGTCAGTATCAGCTTGCTGATTTTGGTGATTTTTAGGAGCCGTCATGAAAGCATTTCGTCACGCATTATTGATCGGTAACGGCTCGTGCGGTCCGGCAAAAACACTCAAACAACTGGCCCAAACCGCAGATTTTATTTTAGCCGCAGACGGTGGTGCTAACGCCGCTGTGCGCGCCGGAGTTTACCCGCACGCAGTTATTGGCGATTTTGATTCCGTTTCCCGGGCAACCCGCAAAAAATTACCCCATGCCCAGTGGATTTTTGTAGACAACCAAAATAATACCGATTTGCAAAAATCGCTTGATTATTTACTTGAGCACGGGTGTAAAAAATGTACGCTCGTCGGTTTTGGCGGCGGACGCGTAGATTTTTCACTGGGCAATCTGTTGGCACTCTATCCGTACGCGCGCAAACTGGATATTACGTGGGTGGGTGACGGATGGAAAATCTTTCCGGTTCATAAGAAAAAAATATTCCCGGCACGGGTAGGTGCGCGGGTCAGTTTATTGCCGCTTGTTGCGTGTAGCAAAGTAAGTTTAAGCGGGCTGAAATATCCCCTAAAAAATGCCCGTTTATCTTTGGGCATCACGCGCACCCTTAGCAACGAAACCATCCGCACGCGTTTTACCGTTTCGCTTTCCGGCGGTGTTTTGCTTGTCTGTCAAGAAGACTAATCTTGGCTAGCGCGATAATTTTTTATATAACTTCTCGGCGGCGGGCCACCCCGTACGGGCACGGTTTAAGAGTTCAAGCCCTTCTTCCGTGCGGCCTTGCGCTAAACGCAACGCCGCAATATGATAGGTAATTTCGGGATATTGGTTGACTATTTCCGGCGAGAGCGATTCAAAAATCTGCTCGGCCTGTGGCAATTTACCCTGTTTAACATATATCCACCCCAACGTATCGCGAAACGACACGTCATTAGGCGAAACGGCCAGTGCGCGGGTTACTAATTCCAGTGCTTCGTCCAAACGCGTTTCCCGCTCGGCCAAGCTGTACGCCAACAAGTTTAACGCCGGAGCATGGTGGGGTTGTTTACTTAAAATAAACTGAATTTGCGTTTCCATTTCTTTATATTTTTTTAAGCTTTCCAACGCATACGCATAATGCAAGCGGGCGTCTATATAGTCGGGGCGGGTCTGAAGTAATTTCTTAAACACGTGCGCGGCTTTTTTATACTCTTTTTGGTCGTTTAACAAAAGTCCGTAGAAAAATCCGATTTCCACATTATCTTCAAAACGTTTGTATGCCTCGGCCAATGTTTTTAAACTTTCTTGCGGTTGGTTTAATTTTTGTTGCAAAAAGCTCACCTGCAACCAGTGTGAGGCATTTGTGGAATAATCGGACCCGTCTTTTAAATAAGCAATCGCCGCCGCGTAGTCCCCCTTTTGCTCGGCAAACATAGAAAGAAAATAATTGGATGCAGGTTCGTGCGCATCGGCTTTTTTGGCTTTTAAAAAATATTCCTCTGCTTTGGGAAAATCTTTTACTACCGCAAACACTGCCCCCATACGCGAAAAAACCCCCGCATTAGCGTATCCTATTTTTTCTAATTCTTCAAATTCGTGTAACATTAAAAAGAATTGGGAAGTCCGCTCGTAAATATCCGCTTTTGCCAAACGCGGAGCCGGGTCATTCGGGTCAGCAACGATGGCTTTGTTAAAGTAAACTAACGCTTGATCGGTTTGTTGGCGGCGCATATACCAAGTACCGATTTGGGTATACGCCTGCGCGGCAATAGCCGGTTGGTCCACCGCTACTTTTTTAAGCACGGCAATCATTTTGTCAAAATCCGTTGTGGAAAGCACCAATAAATACTGGTACAACAGTTCCATATTCTCCGGCATAAGGGCTACGGCTTTTTCGTAGGCCGCTAACGCCTCTTGCCGGTTTCCGGTTTGCAGTTGGTAAGCCGCGTAAACCGCATAATCTTCGGCCTCGTTTTCGCCCATGTTAATATAATCGGCGTACACTTGTGCCAATTCCGGCTTGTTCATGGATATCGCCAGCGACACCAACGACCGGCGCAGGTATTTGGAATCGGGCGCAAGCTCCAACGCTTTTTGCAACGCTGAAAAAGCGCGGGGGACATCGCCCGCGTATTTGTAAACAGCTTCCAAATACGTGTTAAACAATTGGGCTTCCCGGCGTCCTTCGTCGCTAATTTCCAACGCAAAAAGCGGCAACGTCGCAAATAAACTAAGCCCGATTAAAATTGATCTCATAATGCACGCCCCATAATTAGCGCATCTTCATTGTTTGCATAAAATTTTTTCCGCACACCTACTTGCACAAATCCGGCTTTTTGATACAGCCGCACCGCCGGCAAATTGGTAGCGGCTACTTCTAACGTGATTTGTTTTCCCCCATGTTCCCGCGCCCACGACAAGGCCAGATCCACTAACTGCTCCGCTATTCCCCGGCGCAGAACAGACGGGTCCACTCCCACGTTTAAAATCTCGCCGATATCCACCGCTAAACGTAGCGACACAAACCCAAGGACACGTCCGTTTTCTTCGGCACAAAACACACAAGCAGACGTATCAGCAAGCTCTGTTTTCCATCCGGTTTTTCCCCATTGGGCGCAACGCGGTTGCAGACGTTCAATCGCTGCTAAAGCGGGCAAATCGGCAGGGTAGGCAGTGCGAAATTTCATTTAGGTTCTATCAGTTCAAAACGGGCCGGTTTTAAATATAGCGGCTCTAACGCGTCTTGTTTGCACGCATCGTGTTCGGCCAGTGCCAAAAGGGTAGCCGGACGGACGCGGCAATCTTTATCGGCTGCCAGCGGATATTTACCGCCTGTCAATTCAGCCAAACTTGCGCCGTTTTTATCGCTACCGGCCAAAAAAAGCGGTGCCGGATAGGTAGCCAAACGCGCGAGTAATTCTTCGCAAGACAACCACAGGGGTTTACTGTCTTTACCGTCAAAAATTTGTAAAAAATATTCTTCTCTAAAGGCGTGCAACACAACCCCCAACACCCCGTTTTCGTGCTGTTTTTTAAAGCGTTTGAAAGCGGCCGAACTTTCCGCCTGACAACGCAGAATATCAAAAAGTGTCGCCCCATAAACTTCCGCATGGTTTAAGTATTTCATCATAGAGGCAAATGTTAACGCAATACGTATCCCCGTAAAACGCCCCGGCCCGCGCACAATGCAAATTTTTTTCACGTCTTGCAAAGTCGCCGCGCACGCAGTTAAAGCGCGCGTTAGTACCGGGAACAACAACCGCTCTTGCTTGATCCCTTTTTGACGGCGAGCCACTTGTTGCGAACCGTTTTTAACCGCCACCAAAAGCGGCGAGCCCGACGTATCTAAAGCTAATGTTACAGCTTTGCTGCTTTGCATAATGCCTCCAAACACCGGTCCGATACCCGGCCAAACGACGCCAATTTTATTTCTCGCACGTCGCCTTGTTGCAACACAAAATCCATTTCTAAGCGGTCTTGAGGTAATAAGTGCATAATAGGGTCGGGCCACTCGGCTAAAATAATAGCTTGTTCGTCTTCCAGCATTTCTTCAAATCCGAGGTTAAACACTTCTCCCTCGCACAACCGGAATAAATCAATATGAAATAAACGGTGCGACTTATTATGATATTTTTTCATTAAGCTAAAACTCGCGCTGGTGGGCGAACTTTTAAGCCCCAGAGCGGCGGCAATCCCTTTGACAAACACCGTTTTGCCTGCACCGATAGGCCCGCGTAAAAAAATAATTTCCCCACCACGCAACGTGCGCGCAAAACGGGCGGCTAACGATAGCGTTTCTTGGCGCGAGGAAGTAATAATTTTTCTTTGTTTCATTATTTCACCGTTTTAATACACACCCGCCGTCCGCCGACGGTTTGGCGGTCTTCGTTCATGGGGTCTAGCACGTCGTCTCCATCCACTACAAAAACGTATTTATATTCGCCTGCCGTCAGTGCAACAGACGTTTCAAAATAACCTTTGCGGTATGCTTTGAGTTCAATGGGGTCTTGCCCCCAGCGGTTAAAATCGGCGGCCAATTCTACTTTTTGTGCGCCGGGAACGGTAATATAAAATTTGCGGTATTTTACTTCGGTATCGTAGGCAAGCGTGCGAACTTTTTGACGGGCGAGCAAGCTTTCTTTATTAAGCGGCGCGATGGAGGCCGTGTTTTCAATAGCGTTAGCGGTGTAATCGTAATAATCGGATGCTTCTACAAAAAACCACGTAAGCGTTAAAGCCATTAGAAACAGAAAAAAAGCGAAAAACACACCGGGACGTTTAATCTTGGGCATCTAAAAAACTCCTCAAATAAAATTGTGCCCCGCACGATTTGGCCACTTGTTCTACGGCTTTAGGATCAGCCCCGGTTTTATCTACACAACTGGCCACTACCTTTTTAAATCCGGCCTCTGCGCACGAGCGGATAAAATCTACTACATCCTCGTAACAATCTTTATATTCCGGCTCCGGGCGGACCAATTTTTGCCACGTAGCCGCATCTGCGGCGTTCAAACTGATATTCACTACATCTACCACTTCCGCCAACTCTTTCACAATGTCTTTATGATTGATTACATTACCTAAACCATTGGTATTAAGCCGGACCGGAAACGGCGGATATTTGGCTTGTGCTTGCCAACCTTTTAGTGTTTGGGCAACTAGCAAAAGTACGTCCAAACGCATGGTGGGCTCGCCGTAGCCGCAGAAAACAACTTCTTTAAACGGAGCTTTAGGAAGCTCCTGCTCTAAGGCAGCAATCACTTCCCCGGCGGACGGTTCACCTTCTGCTAAATTCAAATTATTTCCGTGAAAATTCATTTTCCACTTTGTTTTGACACAAAACATGCACAAATTAGGGCAACGGTTGGTCAGATTGATATAAACGCCGTTCTGAAAACGGTACACAATAGCCGGACTATTCATAAAATACCTCTTATAGGTATTATACTATTTTCACTGCGACGTAATGATACTGCATCCGGCAAAATAATTACTGGACTTTTTACGAGGAAACTTCTATAATGAAGGTATAATTATTCCCGAAGGGGTGTCCCATGCTACACAAACAAGGTTTTACACTCATGGAAATGCTAGCGACCATTTTGATTATCGGGGTGTTAGCAGCTATTGCCGTACCCGAATACAAAACAGCCGTCTTAAACAGCCGCTTGAGCACCGTGATGTCCAACGTAAAAACGATTGCAAACAGCTTGGAACTTTACCACTTATCTATGAACGGATACCCCGACAACGGCCTTTCTAATTTAGATATAGGCATCAACGGTTGCACTGTTTCTGACGGTGCGTACACGTGTGCTAAAGGTACCGTATATTCTTTTGGTATCAGCCCCACGGAAAAACCCGTCGGCGGCTTTTTAGGCAACAAACAAGGGTTGGCCTATATCCAATACCTAAAGGAAGAACCCACTTTCACCAAACGCAACCAGCGGGAATGTTGGGCTGATTCCGCCAACGAATTAGCCAACCGCGTGTGTTTAAACTTGGAGGGTGTACAACAAGGCACGGCCACGTGGCGCAGCGACCCCGCATTAGATCACACAACCGCTATTTGGAACGTATATATTCTGCCGTAGCAATTTCTTAACGCAGCATGACTGCACATTTCATTTTAAGGGAAGGGTGGCCGAGTGGTTTAAGGCGTCAGTCTTGAAAACTGATGTAGGGGCAACTCTACCGAGGGTTCGAATCCCTCCCCTTCCGAAAAAATTTAGCCCCCTTGCGGGGCTTAATTTTTTGGAAGGTGGCAGCGGCATAAACTGCTTTATGCCGCGTAGGGATGAGAAAGCCGCAGACATATCCGAGTTTGAGTGCCAACGGCACGAAAGGCGAGGATGGCGAGGCGGGGTCGCAAGCGGCGCACGTCAGTAAGCCGACTTGTGACCGAATCCCTCCTCTTCCGAAAATAAAAACCTCGTTTTTGCGGGGTCTTTGATTTTTTACAAAATAACACGAAGTCCCCCTCGCAAAACATAACATCATAAGCAAACAGAGGTCCTAGGCCTCATGCCCGTCCCGGCAAGGGGGGTTGACAAATCAAAAAAAAAAAACAAAAATAAAGGGACGGAAAAAATGACAAAAAAACAGTAAGGAGAAATTTATGGAAAGAAAAAATAAAGCCGTTAATAAAAATAAATGTCATTCCGTACTTGATACGGAATCTCACCGCTCTCTAAAACAACAACAAGGTGAGATCCTGAATCAGGTTCAGGATGACGTCTCTAATTGTTATAACAACGCATTTACGCTTATTGAATTATTAGTGGTTGTACTTATCATCGGTATTTTGGCGGCGGTGGCCGTGCCACAATATCAAGCTGCTGTACAAAAGTCTCGTTTTGCCACTTACCGTACGTTAGCAAATAGTATTGCTAAAGCAGTGGTCTCTTATCATTTAGCAAATGGCTCTTGGCCAAATTCGTTTGATGTATTGGATGTAGATTTACCGGCCGGTATGACTATTACCCAAGGATTAAACGGTCAGTGCGGGCATACGGATAATTTATTTTGCTGTCTTTCTAAACCCGTTCCTTCTTCAACGTATGGCTCTATTGCATGTGGAGACAACGCACATTATTCTTTAATATACAGATACATATTCGCATTAGATAACGGTACTCTTTTTAATAGAGCGAGCTGCCAAGTAAAACCCGCTCAAACCAAAATTTGTAAATCATTAGGGGCAAGAACTTGGAACAACTCCAATACAAAATTTGTTACCCCAAATGCAATTATAAAAAGTGGATATGATGAATATTATTTTTGACAAAACCGGCGGACAAATTTTTCGTCCGCCGGTTTCACTAAAAACACATCACGCCACTTTACTCTTCTTCTTCGTTGGCGCGTTCGGTGCGTTTGCGCAGTAAGTGTGATAAGATTTTCTTGCGTAAGCGGATGGATTTAGGCGTAATTTCAGCCAGTTCGTCCGGCGCGATATATTCTACCGCTTGTTCCAAGCTCATGGTGCGCGGCGGCGTGAGCACATAGGACTCGTCGCTGGCCTTACTTCTCATATTGCTTAAATGTTTGGCTTTGCACGGGTTGACTACCAAATCGTTAGAGCGCGAATTTTGCCCCACAATTTCCCCCGCATACACTTTCACGCCGGGGCCCAAAAAGAGCTCCCCGTTATCTTCTAATGCAAAGAGCGCGTATGGGGTTGTTTCGCCGTCTTCTTTGGCAATTAACACGCCGTTGCGGCGCAAGTCGGGTAGATTTACTTTCGGGAAATAGCCCTTAAAACTGTGGTGCATAATACCCGTACCGCGGGTGCTGGTTAAAAATTCGTTTTTAAAACCGAGCAACGCACGTGACGGAATAAGATATTCCAACCGCAAGCGTTCTTCACCCTCAGACACCATATTTTCCAGTTTGGCCGCGCGCGTACCTAAAATGGTAAATACCGCACCTTGAAATTCGGAGCGAATATCCAACACCAAATACTCCATCGGCTCTAAAATTTGTCCGTTTTCTTCTTTATAAATCACTTCGGGGGAAGATACGGCGAGCTCAAAACCCTCGCGACGCATATTTTCAATTAAAATAGTCAGGTGCAATTCTCCGCGCCCGTATACTTTAAATTTCCCCTCGCCCTCTAACTGTTCCACTTTTAAGCCGACGTTGGTTTGTGCTTCTTTTTCCAAACGGTTTTTGAGGTGGCGGCTCGTTACAAATTTGCCTTCTTTGCCGGAGAACGGGCTGTCGTTGACCATAAAGTCCATAGACATGGTGGGCTCGTCAATCGTCAGCGGCGGGAGTGCGTTTAGCGCGTCGGGGCGGCAGAGCGTATCGCCCACATCTACACCTTCTAACCCGGCGATAGAAACGATATCCCCGGCAGAGGCACTTTCCACTTCTACCTTACCGAGCCCCAAAAAGCGTTCAATTTTGGCGGCTTTGGCTTGCGTAACAGATCCGTCGTTATGGATGAGCGCGACGGTTTGGCCTTTGGTAATTTTTCCCGCCAAAATACGCCCGATACCAACGTGTCCCAAAAAGTTGTTGTAGTCCAACATCGTTACTTGCATTTGCAAAGGCGCATCGGGGCGCGCTTCGGGCGCGGGGACGTGCGACAAAATGGTGTCTAAAATCGGGGCAATGTCTTTACCTTGTTCTTCCATTTTTAAGCTCGCCCAACCGGCGCGGCCGGAGGCGTAAATAATCGGAAAATCTAATTGCTCATCGGTAGCTCCGAGTTCCATAAAGAGGTTAAATACTTCGTCTACGACTTCGCTGGGGCGGACGTGTTCGCGGTCCATTTTATTGATGACTACAATGGGCTTTAAGCCAAGCGCTAATGCTTTACGCAACACAAAGCGCGTTTGCGGCATGGGGCCTTCCACGGCGTCTACCATTAAGATAGCACCGTCTACCATGCGCAGTACGCGCTCTACTTCACTGCCGAAGTCGGCGTGGCCGGGCGTGTCAACAATGTTAATCGTATGGCCTTTGTAGCCGATAGAGGTACACTTTGCCAAAATCGTAATACCGCGTTCGCGCTCCAACGGGTTGGAGTCTAAAACGGTATCTTGCGCTTCGTCCTCTTTTACTTTAAATTCTCCGGCGAATTTTAACAAAGAATCTACTACGGTCGTCTTACCGTGGTCCACGTGGGCGATGATAGCCACGTTGCGTACGTCTTGGCGGGTGTTGCTCATAATAAGTTAATTTTTCCTCAGTAAATTTCCACAAAAAACCCCGCACACGCGGGTTTGCAAAAAGCCCAAGGGCTTGCAAGTATTGTGATTATTTATATTTTAGTATTTTTTGAGACACCGCGCTTGAATTTCCGCTTTTCGCCCCAGAGCGAAATTTCTTATAATAATTGTATGCAACGATTATTAGAAATGATAGGCGTGTTGGCTGTTCTGTATGCCGTGTATGCGCTGACGATAGCTAAGTGGGATTATTCTTCCCCCCAAAAACGCGCCGAACGTAAAAACGAGCTTAAAACAGAAGGTCTGTCCACCCGTTTTTATTTTATGCATCCGCGTACACAACTGGTACTTACGCTTATTAGCGGCGGGTTGTTTACATTTTATTGGTTATTTAAACAATGGGGGCAAGTGTTACGCGGCTTTAAACGCTTAGACGGCACCCCTTTAAAAGGAAACGCTTTTTTGCGCACCTTGGGCGGGTGGTGGACATTTTTTACACTAGCCGGACTTATCAACCGCACGTGCGAATATATGCACAAACCGACCTCGTGGCCGGCGTGGCTGTGGGGTATTTTGTGGTTGGGCGGGCTTGCGCTGACGTTCTGCCCGGTAGCGGTGGGTTGGCGTATCGGCGGATATTTAGTGTGGTGTGTAGCCCCGTCGGTATTTCAAGCGCGCATTAACACATTATCCAGCGAAAAAGTACCTGCGTTTCCGCGCGTGTTGGAAATTATAATTGCCCTGCTTGGCACATCGTGCGTGGTGGGCTTAATAGCCGCGTGGCGCGTGTGGGTAAAATAAAATTAAGTCCTCTCAAACCATTTTATAGACCGTCAAAACGACGGTCTTTTTTTTGCAACAAAGTCCATACCGTATAAGAGCGCGGTAAAAGCAAACAGAGGTCCTATGCCTTTGGCGGCCCGCAGGGTCCCGTGTGGGAGTCCCCGGCAAGGGGGTTGACAAATCAAAAAAAAAAACGATAATAAAGGGACAGTAAAAATATAAAGGAGCAAACAACATGAAAAACGTAAAAGCGTTTACACTGATTGAACTGTTAGTCGTTGTACTTATTATCGGTATTTTGGCGGCGGTAGCGTTGCCGCAATACCAACTGGCGGTAAATAAAACCCGCGTCATGGGAATTGTTACTTTTATGCGTGCGATAGATAACGCCCAACAAGTATATAAAATTGCCAACGGAAATTATGCTGAAAACTTTGATGAATTAGATATAGACATCCCCGCCGGAGCCGATTTTGACGGAACATTTGCCCGCTTTAATGATTGGCGATGTTATATTTGGTTAGGCACCTCTCTTTCCTGTTCCGGCCATCCGCAAGCCCCTTCTATTGAAAAGTACTTCGCTTATGAGAACTGGGTTTGTCGCGGACAAAAAGATTTGGCTAAAAAAACGTGTCAATCGTTACATCCCACGGAAAACAGTCAAGACAATGACGGAAATGGAATAAGCTACAAGTTTTATCTCGGCCAGTAGTTCATACAACCGCCGTTACATGACACCGCCCCAAGAATAATATTGTAGAAGTTTATATGATTTTTCAAATTCGCTCCAAGTTGCGCGGGCAAGTTGGGCGCATAGGCGTGCCTGAATGGCACGTCAAGCCCAAGGGACGCGCAAATTGGCAGAATTTGGAAAATTGTTTATCGGGAACACGACACAAGGGCGCAACGATTAGTTGCGCCCTTGTGCGTGCTTATAGAAGTTAACAACAGCCGTTCTTATTTGGCTTGGGAAACGGCTACGGCAAGCGCCACCGTCGCGCCTACCATCGGGTTATTGCCCATACCGATCAGTCCCATCATTTCCACGTGAGCCGGCACAGAAGACGAACCCGCAAATTGCGCGTCGCTGTGCATGCGGCCCATGGTGTCGGTCATACCGTAGGAGGCAGGGCCGGCGGCCATATTGTCCGGGTGTAAGGTGCGGCCTGTACCGCCGCCGGACGCCACGGAGAAATATTTTTTACCGTTTTCGGTCGCCCATTTTTTGTACGTACCGGCAACGGGGTGTTGAAAGCGGGTCGGGTTGGTGGAGTTTCCGGTAATGGATACGTCCACGCCTTCGTGGCGCATAATGGCTACGCCTTCGTTCACGTCATCAGCTCCGTAGCATTTTACTTTGGCACGGTCGCCTTCGGAAAACGCTTTTTCGCTGACGATTTTGAGTTCGCCCGTTTTGTAGTTATATTCGGTTTCCACAGATGTAAAACCGTTAATGCGCGAAATAATATATGCCGCATCTTTACCTAAACCGTTTAAAATAACGCGCAACGGCTCTTTGCGTACTTTGTTAGCGGTGCGGGCAATACCGATAGCCCCTTCCGCCGCGGCAAAACTTTCATGCCCGGCTAAAAAGCAGAAGCACTTGGTTTCCTCGCGAAGTAACATGGCCCCCAAGTTACCGTGGCCCAAACCTACGGCACGTTGGTCAGCTACCGAGCCGGGGATACAGAAACTTTGCAAGCCCACGCCGATTTGTTCAGCCGCTTCGGCCGCCGTTTTTACGCCTTTTTTAAAAGCAATCGCCGCACCGACGGTGTACGCCCAGACGGCGTTTTCAAACGCGATGGGTTGAATGCCTTTTACAATGGCTTCCACATCTACGCCTTTTTTGGTGCAGATTTCTTTGGCTTCTTCCAACGATTTAATACCGTTTTCTTTAAGTACGGCATTGATTTTATCAATTCTTCTTTCGTATCCTTCAAACGTAATCATAGTGTTTTCTCCTCGGGCTTACTCTTTGCGGGGGTCAATAACTTTGACGGCTTCGTCAAAGCGGCCGTATTTGCTGATGTTTTTCTCGTAGGCCGTTTTGGGATCTTCGCCTTTTTTAATAGCGTCCATCATTTTGCCCAAGTTGACAAATTGATAACCGATGATTTCTCCGTTTTTGTCCAAACCGATTTTGAGTACATACCCCTCGGCCATTTCCAAATAGCGCGGCCCTTTGGCTTCGGTGCCGTACATCGTGCCGATTTGGCTGCGGTGGCCTTTCCCTAAATCTTCCAAGCCCGCACCAATGGCCAGTCCGTCATCGGAAAACGCACTTTGCGTGCGGCCGTAAACAATTTGCAAGAAAAGTTCGCGCATAGCGGTGTTGATAGCGTCGCAAACGAGGTCGGAATTTAACGCTTCCAAAATCGTTTTGCCGGGCAAGATTTCCGCGGCCATAGCAGCCGAGTGGGTCATGCCGGAGCAACCCAACGTTTCCACTAACGCTTCTTTAATTACGCCGTTTTTGACGTTTAAAGACAGTTTGCACGCACCTTGTTGCGGGGCGCACCAACCGATCCCGTGGGTAAAACCGCTCACGTCGGAAATTTGTTTAGATTTGACCCATTTTCCTTCTTCGGGAATCGGGGCCGGGTCGTGCTTTGCGCCTTTGCAGACACAGCACATATTCTGTACTTCTGTGGTACATTTTTCGCAGCTCATGAATTTCTCCTAATTGAAAATAAAACTGTCACTATATTTTAGCAAATTAGAAGACGCGGAAAAGGTCTTTTTACGGAAACACCCACGTATTACTGATTTGTTGATTCATATCCGCACCCAAGTGTTTACAGTATGGCTTGGCAACAGACTCCGAACCAGTAGAAGCCGGATATCCACAAAACCGATATTCCCCTGCACTCCACGCACCGAACGATAAACGGAGCCCCAGCGAGTACTTAATATTTTTCTCCGTCGCACTCACGGCACCTTGCGAAATAGAAAAATTATAATAATTGCTTTCCCCGACATCAATATCTAAATCTGCGATGTCGGTGGCATATTCTCCCGTAGCCATATATCGCGCCTCTTGCGCTTGTTTTAAAGTGCGAAGAACGGCCCAAGCTTCGGCCGCACGTGATTTTTCCACCGCCCATTTATATTGCGGCACCGCCACCGCCGCTAATATGCCGATGATTAACACAACTACTAATAACTCAATAAGCGTAAACGCTTGTTTGTTTTTCATACAACCTCCTTTGTTTCATTTAATAAAATGTAGCAAAAAAAAAAACGATGTCAAGCCCCCCTTGCCGGGGGCAGGCGTGAGG
>NZ_CACVRB010000020.1:0-26087 GCF_902756455.1 Candidatus Avelusimicrobium caledoniensis
TTAAAGGAATTACAAGAAGCGCGGTTAGCGGTACAAGAGAAATTTAAACAAGCGGCGGCGCAATTAGAGGTAACGGATCAATTATCCATTAACGCGAGTACTGCCGTACGGACGGAAGTAGCGGCAGAGAGAGCGAAAGCGGCCGAAATGCCGGAATTAGGCGAAAGAGCCGATTTGTCTATGGGCACGTCCGAAATACCGTCCGGTTTACAAAACCAAGCCGTTGGCAATACTGCTAATGCTAATGCCGCGGCAGAAACACCTTCTAACTTGGATGAAGATGCCTTAGCCCAACTGATTGAAAAGGGTATCAATAAAGCCCGTGTGAAATTACAAACACGGGAAATTCAAAATGACAGCACCTACGCGTCTTTGTTGGGCGAACAAGTGCGTGCAGATTTAGAAGCGGCGGGTGTTGCATTAAATTCGCCGGAAGTAATCCATGCGGTAAACTTTGCGCTTTTATCCGAATTACCGGATGCCCCGCTTTTGCGTCAACAAACCGTAGATGCTATTACCGGGCGGAAATTATCGCTTTTCAAACAACTGGGCAGAAATTTTGCTACGCGTTTAAGCGGTAAAATGGTCAATTTGAGCGAAGGCGACTTAGGACAAATTGAACAAGCCGTACTAAAGACCTTGGTAGAAGATAATTTAACGATAGACTATCAACAGCTCCGTGCGGCTATTAAACGGGACGTTACGTTGGTCAAATCGGGACCGGACAGCTTTGTTGAAAAAGATGAAAACGGGAATATGGTGGAATATTCCTATACGAAAGAGGTGCATGATTTCTCGCGTTTGTTAGACAACTTGGTCCCGGCCGATCTTCGTTTTGAACCGCGTGCGGAACACTTGGGTTTCCGTCCGCGCATCATGGAAACGGGTGTAAAAGATTTCCCGTATCTGTATACGTCTATTTTGCTTAAATCGCGTGAAAAAGATGCAAACGGGTTTACGGCCAGCCGCAAAAATATCTATACGGTAGTTTTATCGGATGATGCGAGTATCTTTAAGAAATTGAAATCGGGTTGGTCGTTGGTGACGGATACCTACGGCAACTTATATAAAACGGACGGCAAAACCAAAAAAATCATCTACGATAGAAAAGTGTCCGTTGTACACTTGAAAGGGTTGGGCGATATGCCTGTCGTGGTGATACAAAAAACCAATGACCGTCTGAAAGCTTTGAACTTGATTTTCTCTGTCATGGGTTTTTCCAGCACCGGACGTTTCTTAAACGGCTCCTTGGAAAGCCAATACGGCGGTGTTTTAGGCGGACATGCCGGCGCTTGGGCGACCGGGTTGAGCACCGGGGTATATCTTACCAACATTTTGCCGATCGTGCCGAAAATCGGTTTGAAAGCGCAAGTGCAAAAACACGGCGGGGCAGCTGTTCTTAAAACCTTAATGCCGGTAAGTTTGGGTATGTTTGCGTGGGCGACTATTGCCAACATTACGGGCGCCGACCCGAACGGTTGGGGCACGTTAGTTCCGGTCATCGCTTCTATTTTGGCCAGTGGGGTTACCTCTGCCGCTATTCAGCAGAATGCGAACCCGGCTGCCAAGAGAATGAAAAAAGGTAAAAATGCGGACGAATTGGTCGCAGGCGGCCAGTTGTTCAAGACGATCGGGTCTATGGGTGCGTATGCGGCGTATGCAGCTGCGGCCGCGCTGTTGGGTAAGTGGCAATATATGTACGCTATTTTAGGAATTCCTACCGCGTTGTCGTTGATGGCTCTGTGGACGACGGACTTGCCGCTCCCCCGTGCGCAAAAAGCAATTAAAAATATATCCAACAAATTGCAAGAGGTCAAAGAAAAAGGCAAAGTTTCCGATTGGCAATTCTTCAAAGACCCTGCGATTGGTTTGCTCTTCGGCGGTTTATTGATTTTCTGCGGTTCGGAAACGCAAGCCAGCACCGCTACGAAGAGTATTATGACCGGGTTGTTGCACTCGTGGGAAATTGTAAAAACGGGTGTAAACCACGCGGCTGATTTTATCTCCCGTACCTTGCCGTGGATGCACGATGTTTCCCCTGCGGTTGTCAGTGATGCGTTAAGTACGTTGATTACCGGTATATTTACGATGGGTCCTGTGTTTGCCGGACGCTTGGCGGCTAAAGGGCTGTTGGGCAAACTTAACGGCGTGGAAAAAGTAAACCAGAAGTTAATGTTGTCCTCGGCGGTTATCACCTTGGGCCTGATGGGCGGAATGTATGCGTTGGGCCCGGCGGCGGGAGCTGCTTTGTTGCCGATGGTTATTGGTGTTAACGCACTGTTGGGCAATATGTTTACCTTCTCGTTTAACATCATGAAAGAGCACGATAAGAAAAAATACAACAACGCGTTTGATACGTTGACGGGTGCCCTGTCTACGGCGGCAGTTATAGGATGTTTCTTGATTCCGACGTTGATCAATACGTTCATTACCGCGCCTGTTCCGGCGGATGCTACGGCGGAAATGGCCGCGCAGATTAAACAGCAATTGGCGTTTGATCAGTTAATCGTACCGATTGGGTTGATCCTCACGGCTGTGCTTGCTAACTACCGCCATTTTGCGAACCCGTTTGATTGGTCCAAACCGATGAGCGGTAAAGCCCTGACGAAGTTGCAAACGTCGGTAGTGGACCAAATGCAAATATTTGGCTCTAAAGGCAATCTTTTGTCCGATGCGGTAAACACGATGACCGCTAAAGAAAACCCGACCGTGCCGGTAGCGGAGATTGAAAAACTGGCCACCAAAGAAGTGGCCCGCATGAAGACGGATTTAGCGGCCCTGTTTGAGGTTTCCGTGGAAGAATTTGACGAAATCTTGGCTGCGGGTACAAGCAAGAAAATAACGGAAAGTGCTTTACGCCGTTTGTGCGATAAACTGGGCATTTCTTTCAAAAAATTCAAAAAAGGCATGAATGACGATTCTGTCCGAGTGCTGGAGAGCCGGTTGTATAACGAAATCATGCGGCGGGTACAAGCGTCGTTAGATGAGCAGGCAAATTCGTTGGATGATAATATGGGAGATGCCCCCCAACCGGAACCTGCCAGATAAACGGAGAAATATCTTTAGTGAAAACCGGGTTTAAACAACCCGGTTTTCTTTTGTGTTGTACCGAAGGAATTATGATATAATGAAAAGTAGTTGCAGTTTATTTTATTTTATCAAGGAGACGATGATGGAGAAATTACTAAGTTGGTTTAAACCTCTGCCCGATGCTCCGCGCATTGAAAGTGCCGAGGAAATCGCGCGTCAATATAAGTACTGGCGTATCCGTACCTTTTTGGCGCTTTATATTGGCTATTGTGCTTTTTATGTAACGCGTAAAAATCTGACCCCTGCTTTACACGTATTTAGTGAAAATTTGGGTATTGATATCGTGGATTTGGGTATTATCTCGGCCACGTTTTCTATTACCTACGGGGTGGGTAAATTGCTAGCCGGTATTTTGGCCGATAAAGCAAATGTCCGTGCCTTTATGGCTATCGGGTTGTTTTTCTCCGGTATTATCAATTTATTCTACGGCTTTTTAACTTCTTTGTGGGCCTTAGCATTTTTCTGGGGACTAAACGGTTTCTGTCAAGCTACGGGATATCCTCCGGTTGCCAAGTCGTTAGTGTATTGGTTTTCCCCCCGGGAACGTGCTAAAATTTGGAGTTGGTGGTCTTCTTCCCATACGGCGGGCACTTTTGCTGCCGGCGGGATTATTGCTCTTTTGCTGAAGTACTGCAACGATTGGCGCGCCGTGTTTTACGTGCCGGGTATCATCGGCATCGCTATTGCGGTGTATATTTTCTGGTCCTTGCGTGACACGCCTACTTCCGTCGGTTTACCGCCGATTGAAGAATATAAAAACGATATTATCCCCGTTACCGTGGATAATAAAGCCAAAGCTAGCCAATGGTCTATTTTGAAAAAATATGTATTTGGTAACCCGTATGTGTGGTACTTGTCCTTAGCGTTGAGCTTTGTCTACTTTGTTCGTTTCGGTACGTTGGACTGGGCTACTAAGTTCTTATACGACGCCCGCGGTATTGATAAAGTCAGCGTGGTTTGGTTGTGGAACTTGATGCCGCTGTTTGGTATGCCCGGCGGTATTGTGGCAGGTTACTTAGCTTCCCGTTTCTTCAAAGGACGCTGTGCGCCGGTTACGATTGCGTACCTAGTCATTTTGGCTTTGTGCACGTACGGTTACGTGCTCTTTGCCGGGGCACAACACTTGTGGTTAACCTGCTTCTTTATGGCCGCTATTGGCTTCTTTGTGGACGGTCCGCAAGTGCTTATCGGCGGGGTAATGATTTCCCGCGTGACGGCGCAAGAATCGGCCGGAGCCGCTGCCGGATTTAGCGGTTTCTGGGCGTACATCTTAGGAACGGCGGTTTTGGCCAATATGGGAGCTGCCTTCTTGGTGGAAAAATACGGTTGGGATGTAATGTATTACACCTGTATTGCCAGCGCCGTGGTGGCTATCCTTTTCGTGGCCTTGAGCGCCAAGAAAGAGTCTGCTAAAGCCGACGAAGCTAAAAAATAAACCGAAAAACGGTTTGATGCAATTAAAGAACCCCATGATAAACATGGGGTTCTTTTTTTAGGGGAATCTTGTATTGACAGGTAAAAACAAAACTAATAGACTAAACTTGTAAGACGTAAAATCTGAAAAGCAAGAGGACTGCTATGGAAAACAAAAAACCAATAGTTGTAGGTATCGGGGAGTTGCTTTGGGACGTTTTCCCCACCGGTAAACGCGCGGGCGGTGCGCCGGTTAATTTTGTCTATCACGCCTCTCAACTGGGCGCACAAGGGTATGCCATTAGTGCGGTAGGAAACGACCCCCTTGGTACGGAAATTTTACAGGAGTTGGAAAAAAATCATATCGCTAATTATATTGAAACCGTTTCGTATCCGACGGGGACAGTACAGGTAAAATTGCAAAACGGTATCCCCAGTTATACCATTATTGAAAACGTCGCGTGGGACCATATCCCGCTGACTGCGCAAGCGGCAGAGGTGGTAAAGAAAGCCGACGCGGTTTGTTACGGTACGCTTTCCCTGCGAAACCCGGATTCCCGAAAAACAATCACGGCGTTACTTAAACAGGCGCGTGCGGAAGCGTTGCGCTTTTACGACGTTAATTTGCGCCAGCATTACTATTCCAAAGAACTTATTGAAGAACTGCTTAACCTAGCCAATATTTTTAAAGTAAACGACGAGGAAATGGCGGTTATCGGCAAAATGTTTGGCATGAGTAGTGATGAAAAAGAATTTTGCCGTTACTTTATGGATACGTATCATTTAAAATACGTCATTGTAACGGCGGGCGATAAATACAGTGCTGTTTATTCCCCGCAGGAAGTTTCCCGGTTGGCTACACCCAAAGTACAAGTGGCGGATACCGTCGGCGCGGGAGATTCTTTTTCCGGCGCGTTTGTGCAAGGTATTTTGTCCGGCAAAACATTGCGGGAAGCGCATAAACAAGCGGTGGAAACAGCCGCGTTTGTTTGTTCAAAAACAGGCGCATGGCCGTCGTATGAAGATAGATAATAGGAGAGTATATGTCTGAACAAAAAAATAATTCGTTGATAACAAAACTTATTCCGGTCATGTTGGCCTTTTTTGCGATGGGGTTTGTGGATAGTGTTGGTACGGCGGCAAACTTCGTTAAAAAAGATTTTGCTTTGAATAACTTTCAAGCATTTCTTTGTTCTTCTGCGGTGTTCTTTTGGTTTTTGATTTTCTCTGTTCCTACGGGGATGTTGATGAATAAAATCGGACGTCGCAAAACGGTGCTTATCAGTTTGTGGGTTACGTTGGGAGCTCTTTTATTACCGCTTATCCCGGTGAAAAGTTTGACGTTGCTGATGGTTTCGTTTTCGCTATTGGGGATCGGTAATGCGCTGATGCAAGTATCGTTAAACCCGTTAGTGTCTAACATTGTTACGGGCGATAAACTGGCCAGTACGATGACTTTTGGGCAATTTGTTAAAGCGATTGCCTCTTGGAGTGCCACGGTAATTGCCCCGTTTCTGGCCGCTAAATACAACAACTGGACGCTGATGTATGCTATCTTTGCGCTGGAATGTGTATTGGCGTTAATCTTCTTAGGTAAAGAAAAAATCAACGAAGAAGAAATTACCGGCAAACCTTCTACCTTTGCCGAATGTCTAGCGTTACTGGGCGACGGAACAATTTTGCTGTGTTTTATTGGTATTATGTGCCACGTGGGTATTGACGTGGGAACAAATACGGCAGCTCCGCAAATTTTAATGGATAAAGTCGGTCTCGCTACCGAAGCGGCTATGAAAGCGACGGGTATTTATTTTATCTTCCGCACCATAGGTTGTTTTGCGGGGTCGTTTCTTTTATCCAAAATCTCGGCTAAAATCGTATTTGCCGTCAGTGTGGTATTTATGCTTTTAGCGATGGGCGGTTTGTTCGTTTTCAATGCGCAAGGGGCTTTGTTTGTATGTGTGGCGTTAATCGGGTTGGGAAACTCCAACGTTTTTCCGATTATTTTCTCGCAAGCTATTTTGCATAAACCGGAAAAGAAAAATGAAATCTCCGGCCTGATGATTATGGGTTTAATCGGAGGGGCGATATTCCCCCCGGTCATGGGTTTTATGTCCGACATGATGGCCTCGCAAACCGGGTCTGTTATCGTCATTACCGTTGGCGTGATATATTTGCTTGCGTTGGTGGCTAAAATCAAAAAGACAGCGTAACAGACGGTCTGCTTTAGGAGCGGGAGTGCCCGGTGGCGGGCACTCCCTTTTTGGTTGAAGATAACCCGCTAAATTCGTTAAAATATAAATAAGATTATCCCCGTGATATTCTTATTTTTTATTAAAGGAGTTATATGAAAAAATTAGTATTTGTGATGTTGCTTACCTTGGCCGCTACGGCGGTATTTGCCCAAGACGGCAAGCAAGGTTGGCAAGTGGAGCTAAAAAAACTCGCGCTTGATTTAACTTCTACCGAAGTCAAACATGCGCAAGATTATCAAAACTTTTCGGATGCGCGTTTGACGTCCGATTCACAAACGTCCGTGCGCGGCAGTTGGGATTCTATTGCCGATTATCACGCCGAGCATTTTTTGTGGTCCAACGAGCTGACCATGGATTACGGACGCACAAAAATCCGTCCGGTAGACGGCGAGCGTTTAACAAACGAAAATGCCGATAAAATTTTGCTTACCACCGATTATACCCAAAAGATCTGGCAAGTAGATGATTTGTGGGGCGGTTTTAGTGCCGGTCCGTTTGCAAACCTCGGCTATGAAACCGAATTTACCAAACCCGATAACGCCCCCCGCACCCGCATTGTGCGCAGTATGGCCGGTGTCAAACTGTTTGAAGGAAAATACCTGAAAAAATTATACGGGGCGTTTGTGGGTGAGCGTGATTTTACGTATCATCCGTATGCTACAAAATCTGCCTGGGAAACCGGCGTCAAATTGGAGCTTCCCGTACGTGATGGTGCCACTTTTAAGTGGGATGCGATGTTCCGTGATTATTTATCTACCACCAAAAAACATCCGACGGACTTAGATTGGGAGTTTGAAACAAACGCCCGCTTAGATGTGCAAGTATATAAAAACTTATACGTGGCACCGTTTATCAGCTATTACACGGCCAAGGGCAAGTATATCAGTTCCCGCGGCGAAAACGTGTATGTGGGTGTTTCGTTCTCGTTTAGCCACGTGTTATGCGCCGCTAAATAATACAAGTACCCTATAAGCAACCGCTGTTTTGGTCTCCCTCTTTTCTTATCGGAAAAGAGGGATATTTTTTTGTTAAAAAAATTTTACTTGACATCGTTTTTTTTTTGATAGATTTTATTTGTAAGAAAAAATATCAAAAAGGAGTAGTTATGAAAAATAGACAAGCGTTTACGCTTATTGAATTACTTGTCGTCGTTCTCATCATCGGCATATTGGCGGCGGTGGCCTTGCCGCAGTACGAAAAAGCCGTTTGGAAAAGCCGCGCCGCCAATATGCAAACATTTATGCGTAGTATAGCAACGGCACAAAATGCCTATTTCTTGGCTAACGGTACGGCGGTCACCGATTTGGATGAACTTACTTTAGATCTTACCGGTTTTAAAAAAGGTACAAAATTAGCAGGAGACTCGACGGCCATTAAAGCTTATAATGATCTATTTGAAATTCGGTTAGGCGCAAGTTATACTACTGCGTATTTTATGTCAGGTAAATACAAAGGATGTGGACTTTCGACGAAGTACCAAACGGGTACGTGGACGTGTTGTGAGTGGCACTACTACTATAAAGGAGAGGAAGGCGGTTTTTGTCAAAAGATTATGAAAGCCGGGGAACTTTTATCGGATGAGAATAATGTCAGAAAATACGCTATGTAATAATAACCCCCGGCTACGCCGGGGGTTGGTTTTTGCTATTTAATCTCGTACGGGGTAATTTTAAAGCCGCTTCCCTCTAATTTAATAGAGCACCACGTGGGCGTATCGTTAATTTTTAACAGGGCCGTTACTTCGGGCAAGTGTTCCGCCGGGATATCGTGCTGCACACGCACCACCGCGCCGTTTTCTTCTATCCCCTTTACGCTTACGATAACGGGGAGAACGTCCGAAGAGGTGTTGACCTTTCTAAACGAATATTGCAAGGCCGTGTGTGGCGATTGGGCCAAATTGGTATATTTAAGTTTGGAAATCGCCGCCGCATCTTGCGGCGTGCTTGCCAGCGACATCAGCAAACTATTAGAGAATTGCCCCACATCTTGCAGCAGTAACCCATGATGTAAAATTCTACGCAAACCGGAGCCGTCACTTTCCAAGCTCAGTCCGCGGTATAAATAGTTGGGCCGTGCCAGTAAGGGCAACGCGGGTAGTTGATGGATATGATGTTCTTGCACGAGTAAACCGGATAAATCATCGGCGTAAAAAGCAAGCTCCGGGCGCAATTGCGGCAACGCGGCCAATGCTTGAGTGAATGCAATTTGCCGGGCGTGTTCACGTTTAAGCTGCCATGCTTTAAAATTGCGTTGTTGTTGCTCTATCCAAGAGCGCGTTTGGGGCACGTCGGTTACCGCGGGCTCCACAGGCGTAGGAATAAAGCGGCGTTCTAAGGGCAAAGCCACCGCCGTTCCCCAGACAAGAGATTGTTCTGCGGCCAAGGAGTGGTGCATCGCTAAGAACTGTGCAGACAGTGCCCTGCGCGCCGTAGCCCGCTCCACGGCGGATACTATTTGTTGCGGGTTGATCAGGTGTTCCCCCGCTTTGAACGCGCCGGAAATTGCGCGTGATACTTGTGCCTGTGCCGGCAGTGTGGTAACTATCATCCACACGGCTGTTTGGAGTACTACTCGTTTCATCTTTACTTTTTATTACCTCACATAAAAAACCCGGACTTGTTTTTTTCAAGTCCGGGTTTGATTTAACAACAAATCTATTTATTACATCATTTAACACTCCGAACTCGCCTTATCATACATACGTTTAATTAGCGTAAACGCAACTAGCACCAACGCCGCGCTAATGGCTACGTTGGTAATAATAAGACTGTTCAAAGAGTTAGCAAAAATTTGCATACGAATTATTGTAACTATTTTTACTTTTTGTTGCAAGCATTTTTTATGAAAAAAGTTTGAGCCCTTGACATCGTTTTTTTTTTTGCTACATTTTATTTAATAATGCAACAAAGGAGGTTGTATGAAAAACAAACAAGCGTTTACGCTTATTGAATTATTAGTTGTTGTGTTAATCATCGGCATATTGGCGGCGGTGGCGTTGCCGCAGTATCAAAAAGCAGTACTGAAAGCGCGTCTTACACAAATGATGGTTTACATGGACGCACTTTATAAAGGGGCAGAAGTATATTATATGGCGAATGGAAATTATCCAAATGATGTTTCTGAATTACCCCTTGATATTACCGGAACAGCAGTAGAATTAAAACAAGATCAGTATATCACCAGCACGCCCACAAAAGCCGCTTTTTTCCCCGATGGAACAGAATGTATGGTAGCAAAATCTGGAAATGATTTTATAGCTTGTTTTAATGAGAATTTTGTTTTGATAAGAACCCATACCACAGGTTACACCTCCTGTTACGGTTGGAATAAAAATATACAAACGTCCATTTGCCGGGGATTTGGTGGGTCAAGTGTGGGAACATACGGCGATTATGGGCAAGGATATGCTATAGGACGTTGATCTTTTCTCTCATAGAAAACCCCCGCTCGTTAGAGCGGGGGTCTGTTGTTCTGTTTTTGGTGCTGTGTAAGAACAGCCGTAATTATTTGTTTACGCTGGCCATGTGGGCAATTAAGTCTAACACTTTGTTAGAGTAGCCGATTTCGTTATCGTACCAAGATACTACTTTGACAAACGTGTCGGTTAAAGCAATACCGGCTTTGGCGTCAAAGATAGAGGTGCGTTTATCGCCCAAGAAGTCGGAAGACACAACGGCATCTTCGGTGTAGCCGAGTACGCCTTTGAGTTCGCCTTCAGACGCTTCTTTCATGGCTTTGCAGATTTCTTCGTACGTGGCGGGTTTAGCCAAGTTGACGGTCAAGTCCACTACGGACACGTCCAACGTCGGTACGCGCATAGACATACCGGTCAGTTTACCGTTCAAGGCCGGAATTACTTTACCTACCGCTTTAGCGGCACCCGTGGAAGACGGGATGATGTTTCCGCAAGCCGCGCGGCCGCCGCGCCAATCTTTCATGGACGGGCCGTCTACGGTTTTTTGCGTAGCGGTTACGGAGTGAACGGTGGTCATTAAACCGTCTTTAATACCGAATTTGTCGTTTAATACTTTGGCGATAGGGGCCAAGCAGTTGGTGGTGCAGGACGCGTTGGAAACAAATTGCGTACCTTTGACGTACGTTTTTTCGTTCACGCCGACGACGAACATCGGGGTCGCATCTTTAGACGGGGCAGACATTACTACGTATTTGGCACCGGCTTTGATGTGCGCTTGCGCTTTTTCTTGCGTTAAGAACAACCCGGTAGATTCTACCACATATTCCGCACCGATTTTGTCCCAAGCCAAGTTGGCCGGATCTTTTTCGGCGGTGACGCGGATTTTTTTGCCGTTAACGATGAGTTGGCTGTTTGCCACGTCGGCTTCTACGGTGCCTTCAAATTTTCCGTGCATGGTGTCGTATTTAAGCATATAAGCCAAATAGTCAACCGGGCACAAGTCGTTAATACCGACGATTTCAATATCTTTGCGTTCTTGAGCCGCGCGGAACACGAAACGACCGATGCGGCCAAAACCGTTAATACCTACTTTAATCATAATGGTACATCCTCCCTAGATTTTTACTTCCCTTATATTTTACAATTTTTTGGCGCACGTGATATAGTATAATTTAAGCGTTATGAAACTTATTTTTCCCCCCCATAAAAAAATCCGTTCGGCTGAACTGGTAACGCCCCAAATGTATGTGGACGTTACCGCGCGCGGCTTGAAACTGCCGTCCAAGGCGGTGGTTTGCCCGCTTGCCCCGCTCGTGCAGACGTTTGTCAAGCAAGGTTGGAAGAAACGGTTTTTATCGGCCGAGGTGTATTGCCACGAACAGGAAGATTTTTGTTTTATCACAGGTTTTGGGTGCGGCGGGCCTGCAGTAGCGTTAGCCGTTGAACAAGCCGCTTGTTTGGGAGTTAAAGAAATTGTTTTTGTAGGACTTGCCGGGAGTTTGCAAGAGGAAGTTGTCCCGGGCGATATCGTGGTGTGTACGGAAAGTATTTGCGCAGACGGCACTTCCCCCCACTATACAAGTAAAGAACTTGTGCGGACTGATAAAAAACTAACCGCACGTTTGCTGAAATTATTTCGCGCGCAAAAACTTAATTTTCACCTCGGGCGCAACTGGAGCACGGACGCTATCTTCCGCGAAACAAAACAAGAAATTAAACACTACCAAAAAAACCACGTCTTAACGGCAGATATGGAAACGTCTGCGCTACTTGCCGTGTGTGCGCGGCGCAAAATTCCGTGTGCGTGCGTGTACATCGTAAGTGATTCTTTAGGCGGCAAGACGTGGCAACCCGATTTTAAAAACCCCTTAATTTGGCAAAATTTACGCCGGGTGCTGGCGGTGTGCCAACAACTCCCGGCGTAAGATTTAAATAATTGGTAATCAGACTTTTATTTCCAGTTGCGGCCTACCAAATTTCTGGCCTTTGTCATGTCCAATAATTCGTGCGCATGCCAACCTAACGCATCTGCACCGTCTATGGAATTATACGGCATATTGCGGTTGTATTCAATATACGGCTCAAACACAATGCGCAAGTTTTGTTGCAAAACTTGAACGTGTGCGATATTTTCCGGCGTGTCTTCCAGGTCGGCTGTAAATTCATCAAACGCACGCAAGGCACGGTCGGCATGTTTTAAGTCGGTCAGTTCCACTCCGCCCATGATAGCATCTAAAACAATTAGATGGGTGATGTCATCATTTTTCAGTATGCGGTGATAGGTGTCTATAAACACATCCGGTTCTTGCCCTTCAATCATACCCTGAATCGTGCGGTATAAGGCCGTATTTTTATAGTTCGGATACGCTTTATATCCTGCTCCGGCTTCGGCCGCTTGCGTATACGGAATCGTGTGCGATTCTAAACGGTTATAGGCAATTTCAATTAAATCATCCGCAAAGGGGTTAGCCGGGATTTGCTCGTTCTGCAGACGGGACTTTAAAAGTTCGTTTGCGGCGGCGTGTTCTTCGGGTGTCAAAATAAACGGCGTGTAATTGGCCCCTTGCTTTGTGTTATTAAACGCGCCTAATTGTTTGCGGTTTGAAAGCATTAAATAGGTATCCAACACGCTAGCCATATCGGCCTGTGACGTTTTGACGGGGATGCCCTCTTCGTTCAACGTAACGTGTTTAGGATACTCCGGGAAAAGCCGGACTAACTCCGCATACGAGTTAGGCATAAAAGCGGCTTTTTGCAGACGTGTTAACAACCCAATGGACGGTAATTCCTCCCGTTGCCAAAGATTTGCAGACGATTGTGTCATTAAAGATTTGCTTTTTTGTAACAAACCGGATAAATACAGGTCTTGTGTGTTTGTGCCGGGTTGGTGGGTAGGATGTGCCATGCGATACAAATAGGTCGCTTGCGTTAATTGCGCCACGGAAAGAGAGTTGGTGTGCGAAAACGCTTGAATATACTTTAACGGCTCATTAGCCGGACTTAAAATAGGGGCGGTTTGAATCAACCCTTGCGTATGTTGCAAATCAAGTGATTGCGCTTTGTCCGACGTAACCGGATAAACTTTGGCTAAATCGGTAGGCAATAGCGGAGCGGTATATCCAAAGACAGGATGAAAGATTTTTTCGTTACGCACTAGCGTGCGGACAACATTTTTATTCAGCGCAGGGATGCCTTTAACAGGCAATTTGATTTGCGCGTACGTCGGCACGGATAAACACACGGTCGCCAACGAAAATAAGATTGCTTTTTGTTTGTTCATTTGTTTTCCTCCAAAAAGATACCTCTATTCTATGTAACTGACACCAGGTTCACAAGGGCCAAAAGTCCTGTTTATAAGATAGGTCTTTGGGGAACTTGACATCGTTTGTGTGGGAGATCCCCGACCCGTGGGTTTTTGCCCGGGCCCGCCCTCGCGGTTTTTGCCTTGCTCAAGCAGGCAGTTTTTAGCGACGAAAAACGCCTGATTTCTAGGCGCGAACTTGCGAAGTGTACTGTCGGAACGGGCGCGGAGCGCCGAGGTACTCGAGCAAGTGAGCAACAACGAAATCAAGCGTTTTTCTAAGATAAAAAACGGAGAGGGAGGGATTTGAACCCTCGATACAGGAATTAACCTGTATGGCGGTTTAGCAAACCGCTGCCTTCAGCCTCTCGGCCACCTCTCCAAAATCACTTTGTCAGCAAAACTGACGGATATATTATAACAAAATTCTATCCGTCTTGCACGCTACTCAAAACTTTTTTTAAGACCTTCTTTTAACGGGGTAAATTGCTGGCCCGTTAATTTTGTCCACTTTTCACTGGAGCATATCCAGTGGCCCGGGACGGTGGCCTCTGTCACTTTGTCGTAATTTAACGCCGGGAGTGTTCCCGTCAGCCGCGCACACGTTTCGTAGCCAAAGGCCGCCGCTTTCATTAGCCACTTGGGTGCGTTAGGCATAAACGGTTTGTTACATTTCATGGCGCGGGCCATTTCGGTAATGAAATAGTCCCAACTGTACATATTCGGCTCGGCGATAAAATACGTTTCTTTGTTTGTGTCTTGCCGCTCATACGCTTGCCACAAGGCACTTACCAAATCGTCTACGTGTACAAAACTAAACATTCCGTTGCCCGACGTATTAACCATAATACCGCGTTTGACCCACAACGCAATTTTAGACACGCCCGAATCGTTTTTTCCGTACACAATTGGCGGACGGATAATCGTCCATTTAACGCCGGGTCGTAACGTTTTTACGGCTTCTTCCCCCCCTAATTTCGTGCGTCCGTAATCGGACACCGGGGCCGGGGTCATATTTTCCGTGCGCGGGGTTTTAGCATCGCTTGCAAACCCGCTGGCGGCTAAGCTGGACACGTGCACAAAGGTGGTAATCTGCGGCATTTGATTGACGGCTTCCACCACGTTTTTGGTGTGCAAGACGTTGGCTTTTTCAAAATCTTTGCGGTTAAAAGCAAAAATAGCGGCGGCTAAGTGAAATACGCCCACGCATCCGTCCATGGCTTGTTTGAGCGAGTTGACATCGTCGTAATTGGCCTGTACGAGCGTAACAGCCGGGTTAGCCGGTTGCTGACGCGGCGTGCGGCGCGTAACGATACGCACATTAAAGCCCTCTTGTAATAATTTATCGGTTAAGGCATGGCCGATAAAGCCGTTTCCGCCGGTAATTAACAGTGTGTTTTTCATTTAGTCTTCCAAATAAGTTTCTTTTTCTTCGTCAACAATTTCAATAAAAGATTGGGCTTCCTTTTTTATTTGTTGGGCCGTCTTTTGCACTTGTTTAGACGCTTCATCTACTTTTTCCCCCAGGGGTTTGTGTCTGTCTTCCACGCCGCGGGTGGCAAAATTGAAATTAAAGGTTAATTTCTTAACACCCTTTTTAATATCGCTCATCGTCGGATATTCGCCGTATTTTAATTTATTGACGGGGGATACTTTGTCCGTCTGCGGGAAATACCACAGTAATGTGTACATAATACCGCAGAAAACGGCGAGTGTCAACAAGCGGTTAAACCAATCAAAACGATCTAAACCAAACACGTTTGTAATGAGGGATAGCATCATAATTGCGCCCGTCCACATCAGCATTATTAAGCCGATAAACGTCCACCCGGCCTTGTCATACTCCGGAAAAAGTACCATTACAAAAAAACAACATAAAAATAAAATGCCGAAGCGTTGCCATCCGTTCATAATTAATTCTCCTGTTTAAACTCTACCGTTACGGTAAGTTCATCTTTTTCGTAATACATAGGCAGCGGCGCAAAAGGCCCTGCGTTAATGACGGCCGACGTGGCCGCAAAATCAAAAGTTTCATCGCCCGATTTTTTTTCTATTTTTAAATCTCTTATTTTCCCGTCGCGCGCAATCGCAAACGAAACGAGCGTGCCCAGGGTGCTACCTGCCGGGCGGCGTTTTTCCCATTCGCTCCATAAACTGTTACGCACTTGCGTAATGTACCACGGGTATGGGAAGTTGGCAAAATCGGTTTGGATGTTCCCCCCGCCAAAAGCGTTTACTTGCTCGCCTTCGCTGTCTTCGGCTCCGGAAAGAGCTTCGTCGTCGGTGTCTTCTAATACACTCGGGGCGGCCAAAGGGACCTCTTTTTCTTTGGCTTTTTTGGGCTTAGGTTTTGAGGCAATTTCCGCCTTGGCAGCGTAGGCCTTTTTGGCGGCGGGAGCCGGCTCGGGCTTAGCGACCGCGGCCGCGGCCGGTTGCGGCGTTTGTACGCCTGTTTTGGGGGCGGTTTCTTGGCCTTGTGTGGCAATTACTTTGCCCGTGCCGATAAAATCAATCGTATACGTAGCCGACGTCTTTTTGGCAGGCCCTGCCAAACAAGCCAGCACAAGCAGTAGCCCCAACACGTGTAAGCCGCTTGAAAAAACTAAATATCGGTTCATTCGCTTTTTGAAAGTACGCCAATACCTAATTTGGCCGCGCCCAATTTTTTGGCGATATCAAAGACGTTGACCACTTGTTGGATCGGCACGTCTTTATCCGCTTGGACGAGGATCGTTTTCTTATTGGCTTTTCCCATACGTAAAATAAGTTCACGTTCTAAATTTTTAAGGGTCAGTTTTTTATTTTGCACGGTAATAGAGCCGTTTTTCTCTACGTCAATACGGATGACGTCGTCTTCCGCTTGCGTATTAACCGAGTTAGATTTAGGCAAATCTACCGTGAGTTGCATTTGCACCAGCAGCGGGCTCATGACCATAAAAATAATCAGCAAAATCAACGTGATGTCTATAAACGGCACCATGTTAATTTCAGCCATAACGGTTCTTGTTTTATGTGTGCTCATACGTTACCTGTTAGCGGTAGATAAAATCGTTGGCGGCGTTTTCTAATTCTTTGGCAAAATAGTTCGTTTTGGACAAGAAATAGTTATACGCAATAACCGCCGGAATAGCTACGAATAACCCGGCCGCCGTATTAACAAGTGCTTCGGCAATACCGGCTGCCACTACGGACGCTCCGCCCGCGGCGGCGGTATTGGCAGATAAATCTTTAAACGCGTGCATAACGCCGATTACCGTGCCGAATAACCCGATAAACGGAGTGATACTGCCCAAAGTACCCAATACGCTTAAACGGCGTTGGAGTTTAGCAGTTTCCCAGTCAATAATGTTAGCGGAAATTTTTTCCAGTTCCGCAGGAGTGCGGTTGCGTGCGGCTACCAGTTCGCCCATTAAGTGCGCGGCCGGTGTATCTTTTACCATTTCTTTGCGGCAGGCCTCTTCTACTTTTTGGTAATTTTCCGAGTGAATCGGATGATAGCAGTAAGATAATAATTTGCGCGAAAGAGAAATAGATGAGCGCAACCTAAAAAACCGCTCCAAAATGACCGAAATGGAATAAACGGACAACAGTACCAGTAGGATAAGTACCGGTCCGCCGGCGGCGACGAGTTCACGTAATGTAGATACTTGCATAAAATATATTCTCCTTGGGTTATGCCCGTACAACAAAAATAATAAAAAGCTGTAATAAGATATTAGCCAAAAGTCCGGCGGCTACATCGTCAAATACGATGCCAAACGCATTTTGCATTTTATCAAAGGTCTTTACAATCCACGGTTTGACTGTATCAAACGTACGGAAAAGCACAAATGCCGCTACTAAATACGGCCATGTGCGCGGTAAAAAGGCCATGGCGGTAATGTAACCGGCAATCTCGTCAATGACGATTTTGGGGTTATCGTGCCCGGTTTCCCCCTTAAATTGTACTTTTTTGCAGATATATACCGCAAATGCCCAAAAGGCAAGCATGCAAATCGCATATAAAAACGTATCTGTGGGAAACAAAAGCACAAGCGGGATACCCCACAGCGTGCCTACAAAGCCCGCCCCTGTGTTTTTTTTGAAAGGAAAAATCATCGGCGGCACGTAACTGATAAATAGTCCGGTCGCCAAACAACGCACTACTGTTTGCATGCGGGCAAACTCCATGATTTTTTAAGTAATTCCCAATTATTGCGCAGATACGAAACCGCACTAAACCATGTAATTACAGCGGCAATGGCTGTGATAGCGTAGGGAATTTTGCGCAGTAATACGAATAAAAATACGCACACTTCTTGCCCGATGCCACCCAGTAGTTGCGACAAGTGGTACATCAGCAATACAAAGAAAATCGTGCCGATCGCGGACATTTGGACAACCGTTTTAAATTTCCCCCACCGTTCGGCGGCCATTACTTTGCCTTCTAAGGCAGCAATCGCACGCAAGTTAGATACCATCAGTTCGCGCAGTAAAATCAAAAATACAGCCCAAATCGGCACGTTGAGTTTCGGGATACCCACAAACGCAAAGAACGCAGCGATGACTAAAATTTTATCTACAAACGGATCTACAATGGCCCCAAAAGGTGTAATGGTATGGGTTTCGCGGGCGATTTTGCCGTCCACCCAATCGGTACTGGCGGCTACGGTAAAAATTACAATCGCCACAATACGTGCCCACGCATAGGGCATTAAAATAAACAGAAACATCACAATAGCCATAGCGGCACGTGTGAGGGTAATTTTATTAGCAAGGGTCATCATTTGAATTTTCCTCCAAAGGTATTATCCGGTAAGGGATTATTTTTTTGCGTATGTATCAAATCGGCTTGGGTGGTAACTCCGTCGGCCACCAGTTTAATAGACGTGGGAAAAGCATCTTGCGCGCTTAATGTTAAATAGAGCGTATATGCGTTGCCCGATTTAGGTGTTAGTGCAAAGTGATTGGGGCGCAAGGCCTTGACGTTATGGCGGTCTAACAAGGCAGTGTAATTGCCAAAATCAAACAACGCTTGGTTGGGTTGGTTTTGTTGCCACTCGTCCCATTTCAGTTTCATAATAACGTGATTTTTATCATCTAAAATAAACAGATCGTTGCGGTCGGTAACGGCCGATTGGATAAGTGCGCCGTCGCTGTCTTTTGTATCTAAGCGTAGCAGGCGTTTATCCTGTTGGTAGAATAATTGGCCTTTGGAGCGGCTGACTTCCACGCCGTCGTAAGAAGTAATTTGTGTGAAATCGGTTTGTAAAAATTTCAAATTTTTATCCCACGCTTTAAGTTGCTCTATCACTTTGTCCGGCGATGGCACATACGCTTTGGCGATCGGTTTTTGAGGCACCGGCGCAGCGGTAACTGCCGGGGTTGATTTTGGCTCAGTTACTTGCGGGGCGGGCTGAAGTGAAATTTCTTTATTTTCTACTGCTCTGGCGTGTGCACAACCGGACAGCACGAGCGAGAGCACGAACACCGCGTGGACGTTATTTATAAACCGTTTCATACGTTTTTTCCTCATAGTTTTTGTCGTAAGGCGGGTTTTCCAATTCTTCAATACCTTGGTCAATTAAATCGTAGTGAATTTCCCAGCGGTTAGAGCCCTCGGGTTTGGTAATATAGCCGCGCATTTCCAGTACGCTAAGCATATTGGTCGCACGTGCCGAAGAACCAAAGTGGGCTTTGAGTAAATCTTGGCTGACGCGGCGGCGTTCTTTAATAAGCCGCAAGGCTTGGAGTTGTTCTTCGGGTGTTGTGCCAAGGCCGTCTTGCGGGCGCATACTGTTTGCCGGTTGCTCGCTGGCAACTTGCACGGGATAATCCGGGCCGCCTTGGGCGCGTAAGAAATCGGCTACCGCTTTAATTTCATCCGGCGCAACGTATGCCCCTTGGATGCGAAGCGGCGTTTGGGTGGAAGAATCTAACAACAGCATATCGCCGCGACCGAGCAAATCTTCGGCCCCGACGCCATCTAAAATAACTTTAGAGTCAATACCCGACGCTACTTGCAGTGCAATGCGTGAAGGCATATTGGCTTTAATAATACCCGTTACCACTTTTACGGACGGACGCTGCGTGCATAAAATTAAGTGTATACCCATGGCGCGGCCCATTTGCGCAAGGCGTTGGATAGAGTCCTCAATAGACGCTTTGGTTTGCAACATAAGGTCGGCCATTTCGTCAATAATCACAAAGATATAGAACATTTTTTCTTCGTTATTTTGTTTGGCCCATTGGTTGTAGCCCTCAATGTTTTTGACCTTGGCCAGTTGGCACAAATCTAAGCGTTTTTCCATGACTTTTACGAGCATTTGCAGTGATTTAGCCGCGTCGGACGCTTTGGTAATAATGTCCGCATCGTCGCACGAAGTTTTGGGGTCATACAAATACGGGATGCCTTCGTACAAGGTAAGCTCCACGCGTTTAGGGTCAATGAGTAAAAATTTGACTTCGTCCGGGCGGTGTTTGAATAAAATGGACATAATAATCGTATGCACGCAGATAGATTTACCGCTGTTGGTCGCTCCGGCAATGAGCATATGCGGCCATTTTTCGGCTACTGTTCCGGCCGGGTCGCCGTTGGCGTAGCGGCCTAAGGCAATAGGCAGTACCGCTTTAGATTGGGCATAGACGGGCGATTGTAAAATCTCTTTCATCGTTACGGTAACGGCACGGTCGTTAGGAATTTCAAACCCCATGGTGCTCTTGCCCGGGATCGGCGCTTGCACGCGGATAGAACGCGCTTGCATGCTGGCTTGGATATCTTGCGTAAGAGCCGTGATAGAGGACATTTTCACCCCCGCATCCGGCTGTATTTCATACCGGGTAACTACCGGGCCCGGCGAAACGCCCGTTACGTGCGCACCGATATCAAAGCTTTTAAGCGTGTCTTCCAAACGTTTGGTGGCTTGGGCGATTTCTTCATCGGTCGGGCCAACGACCCCGTCGCCCTTGGGGTCGTGCAGTAAATCTAAGGACGGGAGTTTAAAAGTTTTGGGATCAAATTTTTTCACTTCGCCGTTTTCATCCAACGGTTTTTCGTTGACTGTTTCCGGCTCGGCGGGTTTTTCTTCCCGCTTAGCGGTTACCGGCTCCGTTTTCGGACGGCGTATTTCCGGCTTGGAACGGTGAATTTCCGGTACGACATGAATTTCTTCCGCCACGGCTACGGGGATATTTTGTTCTTTATCTTGCTCCGCTTTTACTTTAACAGCGGTGCGGCCTTCCGCTACTTTTTGTTTGAGTTCGGCACGGGCTTCCAACCAGCCGCTAAAGTCATTGCGGACAAACTCCACCGTTTTTTGAAACACCGTTATCCACGGAATAGCTACTAAAATTTGTAAGCCCACAAGCAAAAACGCCAAAGAAAATAATGCCGCCCCTAAGCTGCCGGTAATGCCTCTAAACGCATAAAAAATACTTTCGCCGGTTTTCCCCCCGGTAAGCATAGAGTCGGTAAAGATGAGTTTTAAACAAGTAAGCAAGCTCGCGCAGGCACACAAAAATGTGCCGCTACCGATTAGAAAAAGTAAAAACGCCGCGCTTTTTTTTCGTACGGTTTGTATCAACCAGTAGGTCAGTAATACGGGGATAAGTCCGGCGGCTTGCCCAAAGCATTGAAACAGCATTTCCGATACCCGTTTGCCAACGGGACCGCCTGCCGTATTAAACCACAAAATGCAAAACAGCCACACACACAACGCGCCGCCTAAAATATATAAAGCGGAACGTATCCACGCATAAGAAGATGTTTTTTTCGTTTTTTTACGTGATTTTTTTGCGGCGTAATAATAGCGTTTTGGCATATACATATTTTACCTTATTTTGTGGCGTGTTTGTTGGCTCCCTATTTGCCTGCCACTCGCAAGGGGGTTGACATCGTTTTTTTTTTTGATTTAATTTTACTACACCCAAATAAAAAGGAGGAGTTTATATGCAAAGAAAAAATGAAAGAAGTTGTTATAAAAAAAGTTTGTCATGCCGCATAACCCACCATTCGTCATCCCGCAGTGTTTCTATGCGGGATATAATGGTGGGTTATTTTAGCGCCCCGTTATATCCCGGATTACAAATTTCCGGGATGACGAACGGGGCGGGAGGTTTCACCCTCATTGAACTCTTAGTCGTTGTTCTCATCATCGGCATTTTGGCCGCGGTGGCGTTGCCACAGTATCAAAAAGCTGTTTATAAAAGTCGGTATGCTACCTTAAAAAATTTAGTAAATAGTATTTCACAAGCGGAAGAAGTATATTACTTGGCAAATAATTCCTATGCAACAGATCTTGAAGAATTAGCCATAGAAATGCCCGCCGGGAAATTAGATACCAGTACAACCAATAGATATAATTATAACTGGGGCTATTGTTCTGTTGGCTATGGTACGGGGACGGCTTCCGGAGAGGCAATCGTTTTGTGCTACAATTCGCAAATTGGTATGCAGTACCAAGTTTCATTAGAACACTCCGTCACACCGGGCCGCCGATGTACCGTAATCAATAATTTAGATTTGTCCGATATTCGCAATCAAATTTGTAAAGCCGAAACCGGAAAAAGCAGTTACTATGCCCCGTGGTCAGGCAGTGGCAACGCCCATTGGTGGTACTAACACGACGGGTTTGCTATAATAGGGCTATGAAAAATGAGTTTAAAAGTCCTTTCTTTAATGAAATCATACGTCTGTTGGAACGCTTAGAAACGACTCAACAGGCCGCTTGTGAACAAGCCGCCCAAAAAATAGCTGATTGCCTTAAAAACGGTGGTATTATTCACACGTTTGGTTGCGGTCATAGCGGTAGTGCCGCGTTGGAGCCGTTCCACCGAAGCGGCTGTTTTGCCGCAGTGGACGCTATCTTAGATCCCGGTTTAATGTTCCAACTCGGCGCGCATACGGGAACAGCTTTAGAACGCCAAGAGGGTTATTCCCCCAAAATTTTGGCTACGCATGAGTTACGCGCGGGCGATATTTTGCTTGCGTTTTCCAACTCCGGGCGCAACCCGGCGGGCATTGACGCGGTGCTGACTGCCAAACAAAAAGGACTTTTTACAATTGCGTTTACCGCCGCGTCTGCGCACACGCACAGCCAAAGCCGTCACTCGTCGGGCAAATTGTTAAAAGACGTGGCCGATTTGGTGATTGATAATTGCGTGGGTCAAAATGAAACGTGTTTGACGTTGCAAGACACGGGCGTAGCTCCCATTTCCACGGTGGCCTTTGCCGCGGTGCTCCACCATATTTTGTACCGGGCCGCACAGATATTGGACGAACAAGGCCTTGCGCTTCCCGTCTATAAGAGTAGTAATTCAGACGGCGGCGACGCGCACAATAACGCGCTGGCCGAAAAATACGCCGCGCGCATTAAGCATTTGAAATGACTTTCTGACCACACAAAACACCCGCTCGTTAAGAGCGGGTGTTTTTCTGTTTAAAACCGCTTTATTTATTTTCCGCGTTGGCGGGTTGTGCCCACGTTACGTGGTAATCAATGCCGTCGGCTTCCAACGTAATTTTCCCTTGCTGATACAGTGCACCCAATGCCAAATATAACACGGAACTGGACACTTTAAGCATTACTTTTAGTTGCCATGCGGTGGCTTTTTGATTTTTAGCCAAGTGATCTGTAATTTGGCTGATAGCTAAATTGATATTTTCTTGTAATGGATTCATAATTATACCCTTTCAATGGCAAATAGCGGCTCGCCTTGTTTAACGGGGAGCACTTTGGTAATGATACACGGAAATTCCGCGCGCATTTCGTTAAATACTTTCATCGCTTCAATTAAGCAAATGACGTCGCCTTTTTTCACTTGCGCCCCTTCTTTAACAAACGGCGGTGCGCTGGGCGTAGATCCGCGGAAGAAAATGCCCATTAAAGGAGCATTTAATACTTCTTTATATTGTTCTTGCGGGATAACGGCGGTTGTGTTTCCCCCCGTGTGGGCGGTTGCTCCAACAGCTACCGGCACCGGAACGACCGCGGGTTTGGCTTTAACTAAGCGCACGTACAGCCCTTTTTGGTCGTACATAACTGTTTTACATCTTTTAAAATGGGAGAATCTTTGGTTGATGTTTTAACCGTAGGTTTTGCTTTTTTGGTTAAAACAGATTTTTTGGTGGTTGTTTTTTTCATAATAACCTCACTTAACACATTGTACATTATTTTTTAGCGGGTTGGCGCATCGGGCAAGTTAAAAACTTCCGGTTGCGTGCGAAGCGCTTCGCGCATTTCGTCTAAAATTTCTTGCAAATGTGTTTCAAATTGGCGGCGCAGTTGGGCTCCTTGCAGTTGCGTATAAGCCGGTAATAATATCGGCGAAAGTAAATATAAAGTATGCTCGTTGATCCACCGCAAAACGGTAGCCGTGCCGGGTTTATCAAACGGACTCCAACGCCGCGCGGAAAGCGCAGTAAGTACGTCCGGTTTCCCGCTGCGGCGGATAGTCAGCGTTAGTTGGGTGCAAAGACCGTTTTGGCGGGCCGCTAAATTTTTCAGTTCGCTGGCGCAATTACTGCGGGTCAGTTCGCCGGATAATTTAACATCAACGGCCAAATCGTACCGGTTTTCTAAGGCGGAAGTACCGGCATCGGCCCGGGTAACAAATTGGGCCAACATATCGGTTACCGCTACGGCAGTGCCGTCGGAAACGTTTAAGGTAAAATCGTAGAAAGAAGTGTTAGAAGGGTCTGTAATGGCAATTTTATCGGGAATGCCCTTATCTGAAATTACCAAGAGCGATTTATCCGCCTTTTGCGTCGCGCCGCCCGGAATATATAGCCCGCGGCGTATGCGTCCGTGATAGGCACAAGCCGTCAAAGTGGTGGCTAGCAATGCACAAACGAGCAGTCGGATAAGTGGAGTACAGCGCATAAATTTATTATACCATAAGCAATTATAGGTACAAAAAGGCCTATCTCTTTTGTAGGTCCTAAAACCCTTGTTTCCACCTCTGTTTTAAGCCAAAATATAAGTATGAAAAAGTGGATACTGTTTATACTGGTTAGTTTTTGTGTTTGTCCGGCGTTTGCGCAAAAGGGTTTGGGCCGCGTGATTAACGGCGGTGCCAAAGGGCTTGTTAACCCGGCGGCGGTAGCACGGAGTGCATTTCGTGCATCTCCGCAATTCTCTTTATTGGGTCAAAAAGTTCAGATTCGCAATTTCCCGGATAATTCGCCCGTTATTATTTATACTTCGCCAGAAAGTCGGGTTTCGGCCCGGGCCTTACTGCCGGATGAACTGCGTAAACTCTTACTGGTTTCAAATAAACTTCATGCACCGGAACATTTTCAAGAAAATAAACGCGCACTTTACCGCGGTATGGTATTTAACCAACTGGACGATTTGAAAAATTTACTGCAACACGGACTGGAAGTAAAACGATCGCATTATCCGGGTGAAATTTGGACGACGCCGGACCCGGGTGTTGCGCGTGATTACGCCTTGCCCAGTTCGTGGGATTACGCGCCGGATAAGTTTCCGACGGGGCTTCCCGTGGTGGTCCGCATTTCGCAAACGCCTCAATTGCTTGCCCAAAATCAGCCGGATATTTTTTGGCAGAACCGCGTGTTTTTCCGGGATATTCCGGCTAGGTATATTTCCGAAGCGGATGTACTGCTTGAAGTAAATAATAAATTGGGTTGGTACAAAGCAACGCTAGAAAAAGAAGAACTTGTTTTGCGCCCGGTAACCAAGGACAGCGTCCCTACGGATTTACCTAACGGCGTGCAAAGCCCGGCACGCAACACTTTTTTTGCAGAGCCGGACGAAACCCGCGTGAATGCACCCGGAGCGGAATTTCGTGTGCTAACCGACGAAGAATTGCGCCAAGCTATTAGTAACGACGATGAAATGAAATTATTTGTGCCGGAAAGTTTTATGCAAGAAGATCATATGTTATACCGTGGGTTGCGTTTAAAAAATACGGCTGAGTTAAAAAACATCTTAGTCAACGGTATGGAAATCAACAAAGCACACCACGAAAAAATTTACGCAACGCCCAACGTAAGTATTGCGCTGGGATATATGTTCCCCCACCAAATGGCCCGGTTGTTGGAAACCGCCGAAGATGAAATGTTGCCGGTATTGGTTAAAATTCCGGTAACCGAGCGTTTGATGCAAAAAAATCTGCCGCAAAAAGCGCGTGAAGAATTTGGCGGACAACGCGTGTTTGATAGTGATATCGCCGCCGATGAAATTGCGCAAGTCGCCGTCTACATAGAAAAAAACGGCGCGCGCGGTTGGTATAAGGTGATTTGGGAAAATGAACAGTTGGTCTTTATACCTGTTGAGTCCAAAACCATTTCCGGCTGGTTGGCCGAATAGGAGAAAAAATGCGAAATTTATTGACTCTTTTACTGGTGTGTTGTTGTTTTTCCCCCGCGTTTGCTCAGCGCAATTTTTGGCGCGGGCTAACGCATTGGAAAAAACCCGCCGCTTTTAACACCAAAATAGAGTCAAGCATTTTCCGTGCGCGCGGGCGAAACGTGCCGCTTGCCGGGCCGCATATCCGAATTGCCAATTTGCCCGGCGAGCCGCTTGTGAAATTGGGCGGAACGGTAGATAATGCACCTGCTATTTTATCCGCGCGACTTTTGGACGGAGAAGCATTGTACGCGGGTATTTTCCCC
>NZ_CACVRB010000021.1:0-21785 GCF_902756455.1 Candidatus Avelusimicrobium caledoniensis
TCAAACATGTAAATTTTCTTCTCCGATTTGGCGCTTTTTGTAAACGGTGCTAAAGGGGCGGATAAACAACAAAAATATTACAGAATAACACGAAGTCCCTGTTTGCAAAAGATAACATCATCAGCTTACAGAGGTTTGAGGCCTTATGCCGGCCCGGCGAGGGTCTTGACAAATCAAAAAAAAAAACGATAATAAAGGGACGCAAAAAATATATAAGGAGCAAACAATATGAACAATTATAAAATAAGCATGTCATCCCGTGAGGCCGTCACACGGGATCTTCGTATTTTTATTTCTGCCGGGACGGCCAACGAGCGAGAGAAAATCAGAAGATCCCGCATTAGGGATGACAGGTCTTTATATGATAACAACAACAACGGTTTTACGCTGATAGAACTTTTAGTCGTTGTCCTCATCATCGGTATTTTGGCGGCGGTGGCGTTGCCGCAGTATCAAAAAGCTGTGGAGAAATCTCGCGCCGCGCAAGTTATACCCCTGCTTAAAAGTATTTATCAAGCCGCCGATGCTTACTATTTAGCCAATGGTACGTGGCCCGTCCGCTTTGACGAAATAGGGGTTGACTTAACCTTAACATCATCTTCTTCAAACACTCGCACCGAAAGTCGGGGCAATAATGACTGGACCGTAGGTATTTTTAACAACGGATTAAACGCCGGAGGCGCAGGCGTATTTGCCACCCGCAAACAAGGCAAATACAAAGGTGCTTCTTTTTATATTTACAAAGAAGATCCCGCCACCCCGGAAGGTGCACTTTTATGTGGCGAAAAATATGGTAACAATGGTATGAGTACAACCGACGAGGGAAATTATTGCATCAAACTGTTCAGAGGGACTTTCTTAACTGGTAGCGGTAGCGCCAAGCTTTATACAATGCCTTAGTAGAAAATTTTGACATGAATAAACATCCCCCGCACCGCAAAGGGATGTTTATCCAACCGGCATAAATCTCTACAACACTTGTTTGAGTTCTAAGGGCAAATCGGCTTTGTCTACAACGGCCACGCTGTGCGTGTTTGTCTTTTTATCCAACCCAAACACACTGACGCGGTAGGTAACAATGCGTTTTCCCCCCTCATCAGCCACCGTTTGAATTTCAAACACTTTATCGGGCAAGTTACTGCTTGATTCCAATACCAACACGTGCTCTTTGGTAAAATCTACCTCCGGGTAACTGCCGCGCGCACGGCGTTTAAAATCGCGGTATTCTTCTAACGATTTAATCAGCACCGCTTCCACCGGGACTTCAATCATAGAAATTTTACTCTCGGTGGTTGCCGTTTGCGTAGATGATACCGTCGGTACTTGGACGGTTGTTCCCACCGCCACGCGCGAAGTAGTATCCAGCACCGGCAAAGTAGATTCGGGCTTAGTTTCTTCTTCGCTATTAGGCGCAAATTCCGCACCGGAGCGGGGCAGTACCGTTTGCACGTCGGGCACTTCAATTTTGGAAAGTTGGGAAGGCACCGTGAGCGTAGCTTCTGTTTGCGGTGTTTGAACGTCGCTTACGCCGTCGGCTTCGTCCGCTTGTGTCATGTCGCGCACAAAGACCGATTCCGTTTCTTCAAGCGTATCTAACAACGCTTTATCTTGCCGCGCTTGACGCATATTCCACCATTGCATCGTGCACGCACCCGCTACAAAGGCAACGGTGCATATAATCAGCTGCCGTAAAATTTTAGTTAAGTTCATTTGTTCTTCTCGTATTTAGCTACTATCACCGAGCGCAACCCGCCGCGCGGCGTAAAGGTGCCCGTCACGGTGGCGCATTTGGGTTTACACGCTTTGACCACATCGTCTAAAATTTTATTGGCGATGTTTTCCATAAAAATACCCATATCGCGGTACTCTAATAAATAATACTTAAGCGATTTGAGTTCCAAGCAAAGCTCGTCGGGGATGTACTCAATAGTAATCGTGCCGAAATCCGGCAGACCCGTTTTTGGACATACGGACGTAAATTCCGGCAGTTCAATTTTAATATCGTAATCCCGTTTATACTGGTTGGGCCAGCATTGAATTTCCGGCAAGACGGCATCTGCATTTTTACGTGCATGCGCCGATGTGTAACCAAAATCTATATCTTTGTTTGTCATTTGATTTTTAATAACCTCGTTGAATTTAAAAATATAAGTCCTAAAACGGCTAAACTGCCGCCCAACACCCAACGCCAATCTACCGCGCCGTTTGTGTACCAAAACAAAAATTCCACCCACAGCACGCTCAGTATAAACGACAACATCACGTTGGTAATGCTAATGCGGCGGATTTTTTGATGAATTTTAAATAAGTCAATCAAAGGGTACAAATCGCGCCGGGTAATCAAAATATCCACCCAGTTGGTGTAAATGTTTTTACTGGACGCATACGCAATACCGCCGTCGGCTTGCAAGAGCGCAATAATATCGTTAAACCCGTCCCCTACCATAATTACACGCTTGCCCAGTTCGCGCAAATTGGTAATGATTTCCGCCTTTGTTTTAGGTAATACATGCGCGTTGTATTTTTCAATACCCACTTGTCCCGCCACCGTAGCTACCGCCGGTTCGTTGTCGCCGGAAATCAATAACAACTCTTTGCCTTCCTTTTTCAAAAATTCTACCACTTCTTTAGCACCGGGTCTAAGGGCATCGGCTAGCGTCAGATACCCCAAATAAGTACCGTTTTTAGCTACGCAAATAACCGTTTGCGGTTTCCAGTATACCTCTTGAGGCAGTTCAATGCCTTGTTCTTCCATCCACTGGATACGGCCCGCCATGATCACTTGTTTCCCACACGAAACACGTACCCCGATTCCGGGCAATATTTCCAGCGAATCGTTTGGTTTGGCCTCAATATGCCGCGCTTTAGCATACTGCATAATGGCACTGGCAAAAGGGCCTTCGGCTTGCTGTTCGGCACAAACAACCGCCTCTAAAAGGGCTTTTTCCCCCTTGGGCGAAGCCGGGTGAACACTATGCACCGTCAGCTGACCGTAAGTTAATGTACCGGTTTTATCAAAAAATAGCATATCCGACTGAGCCAACACATCCAACGCATAATGGTTTTGGATACGCATGCCGTTTTTGAAAGCATAATGACACGCAAAAAATACAGCAAATTGTTGCGCAAATAACAACGATACCGGCGCCCCTAACGACAACATAACCAACAAGGCACCGCTATTGTATAACCACGTTTGGGTGCCGTGTTTAAACAGCAACCATCCGTATTGCCCCCCCGCCATCAATACCAACAGCAACAATATCCACGCCGAATACGCGTCCAAATCGGTCGTGTAAGCACTGCGGCGGCGTTCACAATTTTGCACCGAAGACACTACATGCATCAGCGCAGAGAGCATAAGCGGCTTTGTTACTTTCACATATACTTCGCTGGATTTATTAACCGTACCGGCATAGACGGTATTACCCCGTTGTTTATAAGCGGGCACTTGATTACCGGTAATAAGTTGTTCATCTGCGGAGGTTTTGCCGCTGATAATTTCGCCGTCGCACGGAAAGCGTTCGCCGGGTTTAACGCACACCTCATCGCCTTCTTTTAATTCTTTGGCAAACACAATACGCATACGGTCTTGCATGCATTTGCGGCCCGATTTAGGCAAAAAATCGTCTATTTTTTTGATGTACACATCGGCCCGTTCGCGCTCTTGTACCCGGTGGCCTTGCACCCATAGCGAAAGCGTTAAAAAGAACGAAACATACAAATACAATTCGTCCACCGGGCCGAACATCGGCTGCAAGACAAACGTATGGCACACCGAATAAATAAATCCGGCATACACCGCCACACTCACTAACAATGAAAATCCTATTTTCCGGTGGGTCAAATCACTCCAAGCACTGCGTACAAAAATATCGGCACAGAAAAGCGCATTGATAAGCACCAAAATAAAAAAGCCCACCTCTGAATAGCGCACGGCCAGCAAAAAGAGCATGAGCAAAAAAAGTCCGGCGGAAAGATAAAACCGGTACACATAACTTCCCGACGGCACTTTAAGTGCCGCCGAAATAAAACCGTTAGAAGAAGCCGCGCTGCCCGACATAGAAATTACCGCGGAAAGAACCGGCTGGCTTGCACGCGCTGCCGACCTTCTTCACTACGCATCAAGCGGATTTTGGCTTCGTAGCGGCGCGCATTGTCCGGGTCCAATTTAAGAGCTACCATGTAGTTAGCGGTAGCCGCTACCGGGTCTTGCACGGCCAGCATATCGCCCATGAGTTCGTAGGTAGGAACATATTGGCTGGCCAACTCTTTGGATCGCACGAGCATCCCCAACGCTTGGTCTGTTTCCCCTTTGCGAAACAACAGATCACCCATGTAATAGTAGGCCAACGCATAGGAAGGTTTAATAGTAACAGCCGATTCCAAATCGGCATACGCATTGGCAGGATATCCCATTTTAATAAACGAGCGGGCGCGCTCTAAATACGCGCGGGCCTGATTGGGGTCCAATGCCAGCAAATACGACAAATCATCCACCGCATTTTGATACTGCCCCATATCGTAATACGCTAGCGCACGGTTAAGTAGTACAAGCGTATCTTTCGGGCGCATCATAGACGCACGGTTGAAATCATCTAATGCGCCTACGGTACGGCCCATGCGGTAGTAGGCAATCGCCCGGTTCATGCGGGCCATAAAGTAGTTGGGATCTAATGATAACGCATTGGAAAGCATATCGGATGCTTCCAAGTTGCGTCCCATATCAATATAGAGTGCGCCTAAATTATTGTAGGCCTCGGCACTCAGCGGGTTTAACTCCACGGCCTTGCGATAATCTTGCTCGGCATTTTGACGGTTTTTTTGACGTTCTTTACTATCTTTTACAGGTAACCGTTCCCACACCACACCGCGGTTGATGTAAAGTGCAAAATTGTCCGGATTTTGCCGGATAGCTCGGGAATATAACTCCACCGCTTTGGCATAATCACCTTGGGAAGTCGCCAACCGCGCCTGTTTAAACAGTTTCGTGTCGGAACTGCACGCCGCCACTAATACAGCCAACGCCAACAAAATTATCTTTTTCATTTTTCCTCCTGTTTTTTGGCTCCGTGCCAGATTAGCGAAATAACAAACAGCCCACCGCCTACGGTAATAGCACTGTCTGCCACGTTAAACACGGGCCATACCAGAAAATCTAAAAAATCTACCACATATCCTAGTGTTATTCTATCATAAAGATTGCCCAGCGCACCTGCCAAAATGCACACGCAACCCCATTTAACCAAGTTACCTTGCGCACACAACTCTTTCCAACTATATAAAATATAGCCGATGATAACCACCATTACCAGAATCAACCAACCGTTCGCTCCTTGCAACATACCAAAGGCAGAGCCGGTATTTTCCACGTATTGCAACTGGAAAAACGGTAAAATTTTCTTCGGTCCTTGCCACAAAAAATTTTGCGCCAAAACTTTACTTACCCGGTCCAACGCGAGCAGTAACGCCAACACAACAAGTACGTCCTTGTTGGTTACGGCCCACGTTTTAACCCGGGAAAGTATTTTACGCACGGACAGACTCCTGTTCTTCCACCGTCAGGCCTTCGCGCGCCAATACTTCTTCGCAACGGCCGCAAATATCGTTGTGTGTATGCGTACCGACGTCTTCTTTCCATTGCCAGCAACGGGCGCATTTGGTACCGGTAGCGTGGGTGATTTCCACAAACAGCGGCTCGGTCCCCTCTTTAATTTCCACTTGGGAAACGATCAAAATTTCCGCCCACAGGTCTTTTGTTTCTTCTAAGAATGCTTGGGTAGAAGGGTCGTTGGTGCTAAAGGTAACCCGGGCTTCTAACGACGAGCCGATAATTTTTTGCTCGCGGGCACTTTCCAAAAATTTTTGTACGCCCTCGCGGATGCGGCGAATTTCGTTCCATTTTTCTTCCAAACGCACCTGCGGGATGAGCGAGGCGTTACGCGGCATATCGGACAAAAATATGCTTTGCTCCAACGTGCGTCCCAAAGCGGTTTTGCGCAGTTCCTGCCACGCTTCTTCGGCGGTGAACGAAAGCACGGGCGCCATTAGTTTAAGTAGCGCCACCGTAATTTCGGCAAGCACCGTTTGGGCACTGCGCCGCGCAGGAGCGTTGGCCCCTTGTGTGTAGAGGCGGTCTTTAGATGCGTCTAACATAAACGACGACAAGTCTAAAATACAAAAATCGGTCAAGGCGCGCATCGCCCGGCGGAAATTAAATTCTTCATATCCGCTGTGCACTTCTTCAATCAGCGTATTTAAACGACCGAGCATATACTGGTCCATTTCCGTTAATTCTTTGGCGGGCACGCAATGGATATCCGGGTCGTAATCGGACAAGTTGCCCAGCGCATAGCGCACCGTATTGCGGATTTTGCGGTACGTATCAATCGGACCGCCCAAAATTTCTTCGCTGATGCGTACGTCGCCCTGATAATCGCTAAACGATACCCACAAGCGCAAAATATCCGCCCCGTATTTGCTCACAACATCTTCCGGGTCCACGGCGTTACCGAGCGATTTGTGCATCGGACGGCCTTGTCCGTCTAACACCATACCGTGCGTTAAAATCGTTTTAAACGGCGCGGTGCCTTCTAACGTGTACGACGGGATGTAGGAACTTTGGAACCAACCGCGGTGTTGGTCAGACCCTTCGGAATAGACGTCGGCCGGGAAATCTAAGCCGCGGTCTTTTAAAACCGCCGCCCACGACACGCCGGAATCAAGCCAGACGTCTAAAATATCGGTTTCTTTTCTAAATTCATGGCTGCCGCACTCACACGCATAATTTTCCGGCATGAGTTTTTCCACCGGATCGGTAAACCAAAAATCGGACCCTTCTTCCATGGCACGTTTTTTAATAAACTCAAATAGCTCGTGGTTAACTTGCGGCTTGCCGCATTTTTTACAGTAGAGCACGGCTACCGGAGTCCCCCAAAAGCGTTGGCGCGACAAACACCAATCGGGCCGCAAGCCAATCATAGAGCGCATACGCTCTTGTCCGCCGACTGGATAAAATTTAACGTTAGACAAATTATCCATGAGTTTTTGGCGAAGTCCGTCTTTGTCAATGGACATAAACCATTGTTCCGTTGCCCGGAAAATAATGGGGTTGTGGCAACGCCAACAATGCGGATAACTGTGCACGATTTCTTGCTCTTTGATAAGCACGCCGAGTTCGTCCAACTTTTTAACCATAAGCGGGTTGGCCTCAAATACGTGCATGCCTTCAAACACGCCCGCGTCTTTGGTGTAGCACCCTTTTTCGTCCACCGGGCAGACGGTTTCCAACTTCCATTGTTTGCCGGCTTGGGCATCTTCTTCCCCGTGGCCGGGTGCAATGTGTACGACTCCGACCCCGGCGTCCATGGTTACAAAGTCCGTCCAAATAACCGGATTTTCCTTATGAGAAAGCGGATGATAGTATTTCATACCGACGAGTTTTTCGCCCGCCACTTTCCCGGCTTGGGTGCAATCAAGTCCGGTATTTTTCAAAAATTCTTCCGCTAATTTTTCCGCTACAATGTAATACTCGCCAGTTTTACTGTCTTGCAAAATAGCGTAATCTTCCGTATTGGAAACAGCGGCGGCCACGTTAGCGGGGATCGTCCACGGGGTGGTGGTCCAAACGGCTAAATTGACGGGTTTTGTGTAGTCCAAATCGCCTAAAATTTCTTTTTTGGGGTCTACAAGTTTAAAACGCAGATAAATAGAGGGCGAGGAAATATCTTTATATTCCGTTTCCGCATCGGCAAGTGCCGTTTCACAATGCGGGCACCATGTAATGGTTTTTTGCCCTTTATAGACGTATCCTTTTTCAATAAGATCTAAAAACGCCCCGACGGTAATACCTTCGTAACGTTTATCCATGGTCAAATACGGATTATCCCAATCGCCCTGCACGCCCAAGCGTTTGAAACCTTGGCGTTGCAAGTCAATAAATTTGGCGGCAAATTCGCGCGCACGCTTGCGGAAAGCGGGCACATCGGTAATGTGCTTTTTATCTTGCTTAAGTTCTTTGAGGAGTGCTTGTTCAATGGGCAGACCGTGGCAATCCCACCCCGGCACATAGGGCGTATAGTGGCCCGTCATCGCGCGCGATTTTAAGATGATGTCTTTAATGGTTTTATCCAACGCATGGCCGATGTGAATTTTGCCGTTAGCATAAGGCGGCCCGTCGTGTAATACAAAGTGTTTGCCTTGCTCGTTTTTTTTGAGCATGGCTTCGTAGAGGTTAATAGACTTCCAAAAATCTAAAATTTTCGGCTCTTTTTGCGCCAAACCCGCGCGCATCGGAAAATCGGTTTTAGGTAATAAAACCGTATGGGAATATTTATTTTTTGCCATGGTAAAACTCCAATAATAAATGTTTTTTATATTATAGAAAATTTTACGCGCGTGTACGAGAGGAAATAAACCGGTAAATTATTCCCCGGCTATTTTATGCAGGTAGGCGTGGAGTTTTTCCAAGGTTTCTTTGCTGACGGCGTGCTCCATTTTACACGCATCTATATCGGCTGTTTTGGGGTTGACGCCAAGCACTTGCGTTAAAAAGCGGCTTAAAATGGCGTGGCGTTTTTTAACATCCTCGGCCGCGCGCAACCCTTTGGCCGTGAGTTTAATTCCGCCATACGGTTGGTGTATTACATAGCCGTTTTCGGCAAGCAGTTTCATCGCCCCCGTTACGCTGGGCGTTTTTACTCCCAACAAATCGCGTATATCGCTTACGCGCGCGAGCCCTTGCTCGTTAGCGCAAAACAAAACGGCTTCTACGTAATCTTCCATATTAGCGGATAATTTCATATAGGTAGTGTAACATATTTTCCCCCCGCTTGAAATTTCAACATAAAAAGAGCTTGACAAATCAAAAAAAAAAAACGACAATAAAGGGACGCAAAAAAATAACAAGGAGCAACAATATGAACAACAAACAAGCATTTACGCTTATTGAACTTTTGGTCGTCGTCCTCATTATTGGCATCCTCGCGGCGGTGGCTCTGCCGCAATACCAAAAAGCAGTAGTAAAAAGCCGCTATGCTACTTTAAAAAGTATGGCAACAGCTATTTTTCAGGCACAGCGTATCTATTATTTGGCCAACGGACAATTTGCTAAAGATATCGCTGAGTTAGGCGTATGTGAAAATGACCCCGGAAGAACTGACCAATGCACATTGAATAAAACGAAATGCCAACAGGATCCGGGGCTCTCCCCGGAGCGTGTCTGGTGTGGTTTTACAAATAGTAATATGAAGTACATTATTTATTTTTCTGATGGCAGAAGATATTGCCAAAGTTCTAATACAGACGCGACACAACAGGAAGTCTGCAAATCGGAAACGGGCGCGACCACCCCAGCTAGCGGAGACACAAATATTTCTTGGTGGAAATACCCTAATAACATTTAACATCACAGCTACCTTTTCCGTCCGTTAAATAGTATAATAGACATAGTTGTTATCATAAGTTAAAGGAGGGTATATGGATATTCATGCCTATACCGCGGACTTCTTAGAAGCCCAAGAGAAGAAAGACCCCGGCCAAAAGGTATTTTTACAGGCCGTGAAAGAAGTAGTCAGCACGTTGCACCCGGTGTTGGAACAAAACCCGGTCTATATTAAGGAAAAGATTTTGGAACGCTTGGTAGAGCCGGAACGCATTATCAGCTTCCGCGTACCGTGGCAAGATGACAAAGGCGAAATTCACGTCAACCGCGGTTACCGCGTTCAATTCAATAGTGCCATTGGGCCGTACAAAGGCGGTATCCGCTTTCATACGTCCGTAACACAAGACTCTCTGAAATTCCTAGCGTTTGAACAAACCTTTAAAAACAGCTTAACCACGCTCCCCTTGGGCGGCGGTAAAGGCGGGAGCGACTTTGACGCCCGCGGCAAATCGGACGGGGAAGTCATGCGTTTTTGCCACTCGTTTATGAACGAACTGTACCGCCACATCGGTTATCATACCGATGTACCGGCGGGCGACCTCGGTTGCGGTGCGCGCGAAATCGGTTATATGTACGGCCAATACAAAAAACTGACCGACGTTTTTACGGGCACGTTCACCGGTAAAAAACCGAACTGGGGCGGCAGCTTGCTTAGACCCGAAGCCACCGGCTACGGTGTAGCGTACTTCACGCAAAATATGCTCGCTACCAAGAACGACAGCGTCAAAGGTAAAACCTGCATTGTTTCCGGTACGGGTAACGTAGGCGTACACGCCATTGAAAAATTGACCGAGTTGGGCGGTAAAGTAGTGGGCTTTATGGACTACGACGGCAGTGTGTATGACAAAGACGGCGTAGATGCCGAAAAGCTCGCCTTCTTAAAAGACCTCGTATTTGTGCGCCGCGGCAGCTTGAAAGAATATGTCAAAAAATTCCCCAAAGCCGAGTTTAGACCCGGCAAAAAAACGTGGGATATTCCGTGCAACATCGCTTGCCCGACGGCTTGCGAAAACGAATTGCACGGCGACGATGCCAAAACGTTACTTAAAAACGGTTGCAAATGCGTATGCGAGGGCTCTAACATGCCTTGCACGCCCGAAGCCATTGAAGCGTTCCAAGCCGCCGGAATTTTGTACTCCCCCGGCAAAGCTTCCAACGCCGGCGGTGTAGCCGTGTCCGGTTTGGAAATGACGCAAAACTCTATGCGCTTGTACTGGACCCGCGAAGAAGTGGACCAATACCTCCACCGCATTATGAACAGCATTCACAACAGCTGTTTGGAAGCGGCCGAAATGTACGGCATGAAAGGCAACTACATGGCCGGCGCGAACATCGCGGGCTTTAAGAAAGTGGCCGACTCCATGTTGGACCAAGGTTTAGTATAAGCTTGGAATTGCTGAAAAGATTAGACGTAAAAAAACTCCCGCAAGAAATTGCGGGAGTTTTTTATATGAAAAATTTTGTACAACTTAAGGCAAATGATACAAACGCAATGTACCATTGTGCGAGGTTTTAGTTCCTTTAAATAATTCTTTACAAAATTTTCCTTCCGTAATTTTACTTTTTTCCTCCATACAAAGCACTTCATGCGTTGGAATGGTATCATCATAAAATTTTAAATAATACGAAAATCCGGCGTGGGCGTAATTTCCCTCTAACCGTCCCATATGCAAGGCATGTATGATGGAAGATTTTTCAATACTCGCTCCCCAATAAGCATTTGATTTATGATCCGTAGCATTACGCGTATAAATACCTGTTGTTCCTGTCCAATCTGCTGGCAAAGCAACATCCAATTCATCAAAAGAGGACGGCATATCATTATTGGCTAAATAATACGATTCCAACGCATCACTTAATGATTTAACTAACGTAAGCGTCTGCATCGCACGTGATTTCTCTACCGCTTTTTGATATTGCGGCACTGCTACCGCCGCGAGGATACCGATGATGAGAACAACAACTAAGAGTTCAATCAGCGTAAATGCGTTGTTATTATTAAACAAGGACGTCATTCCAAACTTGATTTGGAATCTTCCACGTATGTTGTTGCTGTTTCCTTGCGAAACGACAAGCGTGGAAGATCCTGAATCAAGTTCAGGATGACATTTATTTTTATTAACAATTCTTTTATTTTCCTTTTCCATAAAAACTCCTCCTTTGTTTCATTTAATAAAATGTAGCAAAAAAAAAAACGATGTCAAGTTTTTATTTTTTCCCGTCAGAAAAGGCCAATAAGCAAAAAGGGACGGCCCGTCGCCCCAAGACTAACTTTGTAGATGAGAAGATGATTTTTCAGATTTGAGGCAATTTTGCGGGATGTAGGCGGCCGCATAGGCGTGGTGGTAATCACGTCAAGGCCGCGAGACCGCAAAATTGCCCAAATGTGGAAAATTGTATCGGTGTAAAGCAACGAATATCCCCTAGGACACTACGAGATCCTGAAATCTATTTTACAGACCCCGTATTACAACCTTACGGGGCGCGGCCAAGCGGTAAAGGCCGCGGTTCAGGATGACGTCCTAGGGGATATTCGTGCGTAAAACTGAACTTACGAACAGCCGGTCCAGCACAGATTAACTTTGTAGAAGGTTATATGATTTTTCAAAATCGCTCCAAGTTGCGCGGGCAAGTTGGGCGCATAGGCGTAGCGCTAGCTACGTCAAGCCCAAGGGACGCGCAAATTGGCAGATTTTGGAAAATCGTTTATCGGGAACACGCAAACGCGGGTACAACGATTAGTTGTACCCGCGTGCGTGCTTATAGAAGATAACAAAGCCGTTCATTAAAACCGCAGCGATAAAGAGGCCTCCGCACCCAGCCCATAGTGCGCATAATTCGCCGCCAAACTTAGGTCCATATACGACGGCAATTTGAAATTAAACCCCGCCGTAGCGCGTGCGGTGGCGGCATGTTCACGCTCGCCGCGCATGGCCATATCGGCTACGCCGTTGCCGACGTTGACATTCGTATAATCAACCCCGCCGCCCACGTACGGCACAAAATATTTAAATTTCATAGACAAGACCAAACTGGCGTTGTAATGCGTGGCGGAAAAATCTTGCGCAGTCGCGCTGTGTGCGGCTAACACTACCATCGGCTGAAAAGCACCCGTCGTTTCGCTCGGGCGCGTAATACCCCAGCGAAGTCCGCCCCCCGCAATCGTCAAACCCTGATAACTGCTCGCGCGGATAAACCCGTCAATGCGAAACGGCATACCGATATCGGCTTGCAACCACGGGCTAACGATACTACCCACGTCGTGGCGGTCGCCCAAGGCGGTATGGTCACGCTCGGCCGCGCTGTCGCCATGGCCTTTACTCATCTTAAAAAGCATACCTGCGCGCGGGCCGATTTGAAAGCCCCCCCAGCCCAAAATGCGCCCGGTGGTATACGTACCGGCGCCGATAATGCCGCCCAAATCTTTGGTAAACGCACGCACGTTATTAGCGGTTACGTTTGCACCGAAATCGTCCCATTGGCGAGCCGCCGCAGAAGACGCCCCCAACGCACAAAAAAGTAAAACTGATATAAGTTTTTTAAGTGTCATTTATTTTCTCCTACTGTATTAAAATCGTTTGCAAAAACCAACTCATCGCCGGGGTTGACTTGCCCTTGTAAACTACCGCCCGGCAATTCAAGCGTATAGTAACTGCCGCGCACAAAACGTCCAAACCGCCACGGCTTCATATTTTCTTTAACGTACAACACGCGTCCGTTTTTATCGCAAAACACCGCATCAATGGCAAAGCGCATAAAGCACGTGTGAATCTGCGGACAGGGCGACAACAACAACCCTTTTCCTTTCGCAAGCGACGGCCGCATCATCAGCCCCCACAGCCGCGCAAAAAATGTATCGGCGTTTTCCACATCACCGGCAAGCAGTTTGCCACTGGGGCGGTGCATGCACTTCATTTTCTTTTTTCTCCGTCTGAAATTTGTGTTTGTATCAACGCTTTTACATCATCCAACCAACGCGCTTGCAAAATATGCACGTCTTGCGGTACGATAAAACTAAACCCGTCTTTATTCTTAAATACCAGAAACGTCAATAGCCACCTTTCATCTACTGCCACGTCCGCTATCCACATATCGGGCCGCGTTTGGGCCACGCGCAACTGGCGCAGTTGTATTTTCCCTTCGCCTTCTTGCGCGCAAGACAAAGCGCACGTTTTTAAAAGAGCAAACGTCTCTTTATCCAACACTCGCACGTTGGCATATTTCCCACGCGAGAGCGGTAAAACGGGACGGCCTTTAACCGACGTAATGCCGCGCACCGTAAATAAAGATCCGTACTGCAAATCAAACGCGCGCAACCAAACAGCACTAAGCAGAACAAGTAGCCCTGTAACGGCTGCGCGCTTCATAACAAAAACTTACGCGGCCACACGTTCCACGTAGTTACCCGTGCGGGTATCCACGAGCACGGTGTCGCCCTCGTTAATAAAGAGCGGTACTTTAATAACAGCACCCGTCTCTAACGTAGCTTCTTTGGTCGTATTGGCAACCGTATCGCCTTTGACGCCGGGCACGGTAGAGGCAATTTTGAGCGGTACTTTAATCGGCAATTCTACGTTAAAGAGTTTGTCGTTAATATAGATACCGGTGGCGTCCATGTTATCTTTTAAGTATTTGGTCAAATCGCCCAATTTGGCAACGGGCACTTCTACTTGGTCGTACGTTTCGGCGTTCATAAAAGTAGCCATATCGCCCGACGTATATAAATACGTAAACGGACGTTTTTCCACTTCTACTTCTTTAAATTTATCTTCGGGACGGTAGGACGTTTCAATCACAGAGCCCGTATTGATATTGCGCAATTTCACACGCACTACGGCGCGGGCTTGACTTTTGCGGTGGTGTTGAAATTCAATAATTTCCACCAGTTGTCCGTTCTCATCTTCAAAGATAAGACCTTCTCTAAATTCGGTCGTGCTTAACATAAACTAACTCCTTTTTATTTTTGTGTCAATTTTTTGGCGCCGGTTTTGGTAACGAGGAAACTATCCTCTAAGCGGATGCCCCATTTTCCGGCAAAGTAGATACCCGGCTCTACCGTTACAACCGCCTGATCCGGTATTTGTGCCGCCGAGCCCGAGCGCAAAATCGGCGCGTCGTGTACGACAAGCCCAATACCATGCCCGGTGGTATGGAAAAACTCCTTACCGTATCCGGCCGCTTCAATTACGTCGCGCGCGGCTTTGTCCACGGCTCCGGCCGTAACTCCGGCGCGTAAGGCATTGATACCCGCTTGGCGGGCTTTATCTACTATGTTCCAAATCTTTGTGTACAGCGTGGGCACTTTACCGCCGTGCCACCAACTGCGTGTCATGTCTGACGTGTACCCCTCATAAAAACAACCAAAATCCATTAAAACCGCTTCGTTCTTTTTAAGCTTGCGCGTTTTGGAGGGCGTATGGTGCGCATCTGCCGTATTTTCACCAAAGCAAACAATGTTAAACGGTATACTGTCCGCCCCGCGTTTAAACATCGCGCAAGCCATTAAAATACGCACATCTTCTTCCGTCATGCCCGTTTTGATTTTGGGTTTGACTTCGTTAAACGCTTCCCACGCAATTTTGCACGCTTGACGCAATTTGGCAACCTCATCAGCATCTTTAGCTTTTCGCATTTCGCCAACGAGTCCTTCCGCACGCACACACCCCCACTTGGTAAGGGCGTCCCCCGTGTGAAAATCAACTTGGGCCGGGTCAAAAGCGACCCGCTTTAAACGCAATATTTTCGCTTTATCCAACGCACCGTCCAACATCGTACCAAACGGCACATCTTCCGTTTTAAGAAAGGACCGCGCCGGAGCCATTTTGCTAACGATGAGTTTTTTGGTAATGCAATACGCTTTGGCGGGCGTTATCAAAAAAACCGCCTCCCCCGCCGATAGCTCAATACCGGATAAATACCGTTGTTCCACCGGGGAAACCACAATATATCCGCCCAACTGCGCATCTTTCAATACGCGGCGTAATAACTGCATACGTTTGGCGGATAAATTTTGGGTCATATTATTTTTTTGTGTAAATCTTCGGTCCGGCTTTCGTGGCGACCACGGTGTCTTCCAACCGCACGCCGAATTTACCGGGCAGATAAATTCCCGGTTCTACCGAGAATATATTTCCCGCCACCAACACCGCTTTGGAGAGCGGACTGTTGTAGGGCTCTTCGTGGTTTTCAATACCGATACCGTGCCCGGTGCGGTGGGTAAAATATTTACCGTAGCCGGACTTTTCAATCACGGCACGCGCGGCGGCATCTACGTCTTTGGTAGCCGTACCGACACGGGCTTTTTTGATACCTGCTTTGCGGGCATTATCTACAATTTTCCAAATTTTCGTATATTCGGCCGGCTCGTGTTTACCGTGCCACCAACAACGCGAAATATCCGACGTATACCCTTTGTAAATACAACCGAAATCTAACAAAATGGCGTCTTCTTTTTGCAATTTACGCGTGCTGGTTTTGTAATGCGGATTGGCCGCCCCTTCCCCGAAAGCCACAATCGTTTGGAAAGGCGTGCCGGTAGCTCCTTGCATACGCATATAACTTTCCAACATGGCGGCTACTTCGCACTCCATCATACCGGTTTTAATACGGGGTTTGACATATTCGTACGCATTATACGCGATACGGCACGCATCGCGCGTTTTTTTAAGTTCGTCCGCGTCTTTTACTTCGCGCGATTTGGAAATCAAACTGGGCAATTCTATAAGCCCCGCTTCGCGCATTTTTTTGCCGGATAAATACATTTCTTTGGCGGCATCAAAACCCACGCGGGTGAGTTTCTTTTTGCGGACAAACTCCAAAGCGGCGTCCAGTTGGTCCGTATCGTGGCTAAAAATTTCCACTTCCGGGGCAAATTTACCAAACGGCTCTAAATAAAGCCCCCGGGTAAAACAAGCCATCCCTTTGGGATGAATTACAAAAACGGCTTCTTCGGGATAGAAGAAAAAACCTGAGACGTAAAATTGGTCTATATTATGCGTAAGCACTAACGCGTTGGCGTTGTGTTTACGAAGCAAATTGCGTACAGTCTGTAAACGGGCCTTACGGATTTGTTGTGTAGCCATTTTTTTTCCTTTTATAATAGAAATACTCCTTATGTATATGATAACACTTTTTTCCCCCGTCTTGCCAGTAAAAATTCGCGCTATTGGCTACCTGCGTAAAAGGAGCGCATCAAGCCACTTAGAATTTACTATAATAATAAAATATGGCGAAAAAGCCCTCTATTTCATTTGCTTTATTTGCATTTTTTTTGGCAGCGGTTCCGCTAGCCAACGCCGCTTCTTTTACGTCTAAAGACGGTGCGTTTACGCTGGATCTTCCGGCGGGGTGGAAAGCATCTTCTCAAGCAGCCGCCAACAGCGTTTTAACGGTTGAAAAAGGATCTTCGCGCGTAGAAATCAAAACCATTGACTGCACCACCGAAACCTGTATTGAAACCAAAATCAACGACGATTTAACCGAAATCAAACGCAAAAAAATGAAGGTGGTAGGCAATTCTTACACGGGTGAAGATATCAAACGTATTGAATTTTCTACCGGAGAACCTTTCTTTTACATCAGCTTTTATACGCCTAAAAACGATTTTGGCGCCGGGTATTTTTTAATCAGCGGGCAAGCGTACTCCATTTTAGCGCGCAATTTAACGTACCTGGAAACCGATTTAATTTTCTCGTTCATTTCCCCCCGCACGGTAGAAAAAGTGCCGGCCGACCAAGTGCAAACCTTGGAAATGGACCTTCACGACGAACGCGCTTATGACATCGTAGCCGAGCCGGAAATCACGGAAGAAACCGTTTCCGCTCCGACGGAATCTGTTGCACCTGCCGCCCAAACACCGCGCCCGACCTGGAAACGTTACGCCGCAGGTTTCAAACATAAACTGGCCCAATCCCACATCAATACATTTATTTCCCAACGTATGCCGCCGTATATCCGGCAATTGGGCCGTGGATTTGATGCTTTAATTTTACTGGGGCTGTTGTACGCTTTATTACTGGCGATAGCTTTATGTGTGCGCGTGTGCGTACGCGCCAAATTACCGCTCCCGGCCGCCAACCCCAATTCGCTCTATCCGATCCGCTTTGCGCGCTTGTACGGCACGCCGTCGCTGATTTTCCGCGCTAAAGATAATCAGGGCAACATCTTAATTTCGCTTTCCAGCCGGTGGGACAGTTTATTTTTATTGGGAGGCATTTTGCTCGTCGTATTTACGTGCGTTTTACTGGCGCTGACAGGCGTAGCCGAACGCGGACAGCTCTTGCCGCTTTCTGCTTTTGCGTACGACACAATTTACTCCATATGCTCGTTACTCATTCCGCTGGGTATTGTGATTTTCTTTTGCGGGATTGTGTGGTCGCAATTGGTGTTGCGTGAAATCAATTTGTTTGACCGCAAGGGGAAAAAAGCCGCTATCGTGTTGCAAAAAGGATTTGGCCTAACAACCGAAAGATATGAAATTTATTTCGCCCGCTCCAAAGAAGTATTAGTAGCGGTGCGCAAACGCTTTGCGTTGCGGCGCAGTTGGAAACTAATTAGCCACGACGGTAACGAACTGGCTCATATCCGCGAGCGTTCTGCGTGGCGTGCTATTTTACGCAAACTGTGCGGCCACTTGTGGGGTTTTTTGCGGGCCGACTACGACATCTGTGGTCAAATGGAAAGCACGGGCAGTATCACCAATGCCCATGCTATGTTTGACCGCTTTATCTGCGAACTGGACAAACCGCAAGCTATCAACGCGCGCGATTTGCTGGTATTATCTCTCTTAATCAATATCCGCGATAAAGACAAATGGTATCCGTGGTTTAACTAATTATGCGTTTAGTTTATTCGTTATTACTGATTTGTGTTTCGCTGTCTTTGCACGCCCAAGCGTTGCAAGAGTTTGTAGAAAACAAATTACAAAGCTCCGTCTTGCAAGGTGCGTTGTGGGGCGGCATGGCCGTTTACACGGATGCAGATGCTGCGCTTCTTTTTGCACGCAACGAAAATATCCGTTTAACACCCGCCAGTACGCTCAAATTACTGACTACCGCCGCGGCCTTGGAGACGTTCGGACCGCACCACCGCTTTGAAACTAATTTGTATATGCAAGGCATGCCCGATGAAAACGGCACGTTAAACGGATCTGTATACATACAAGGCGGCGGTGATATGACACTGGGCTCCACCCGTGTAGTCGGCGCAGAAACGTGGCAGACAGTAGCCCGCCGCTGGGCAAATTCCGTCAAACAAGCGGGCGTGCATCAAATCAACGGTGACCTGATTGCGGATGTTTCTTTGTTTGAAGGCCCAACGATTGCCCCCAAAGTAAATTGGGAAAATATGGGTAACTATTTTGCAGCGCCCGCCAGCGCGTTATCGTTTAATGACAACTCGTTTGAAATTCATTTCAAACCGCAAACGCGCGCGAATGCTCCGGTAACAGTAGCTTATACCGTGCCCGATTTGCCGCAAATTCAGTTAGAGTCGTTTGTAACAACCGACGGGAAATCTAAAAAGGATAACGCCTACGTGTACGCCGCCCCCAAACAATACGACTTAAAAATCTTCGGCACGATTCCCACAAACGCCAAAGGTTTTTCTATCAAAGCCGCGTTGCCCGACCCGGCATTATTTGCGTTGCAAGCGTTGCGCCAAGCATTGCAAGAACAAGGCATCAGCGTTCAAGGCGAACTCAAAACTACCGCTACCGCACCCGATTATAAGGCGATGACGCGGCTGGACAAATATCTGTCGCCGGAACTCAAAGACATTGTGCTCATTGTCAACAAACGCAGTTTTAATTTGTATGCGGATATGTTGCTTAGACAGTTAGCAGTACATGCCGGGCAAAAAGGCAGTATAGAAAACGGCCTGGCCCAACTGAAAAATTTTCTGACAGCGCACCATATTGCCGGGCCTAATGATATTGTCTTGCACGACGGGAGCGGCCTGGCGCGTGATAATCTAGTTACGCCGCGTGTGCTCGCCGCCACGCTTAATTACATGACGAAAAGCCCGTATTTTCCCTATTATTACAATTCGCTTGCCACACCGGATGACCGGGGCGATTTACTCTTGCTGCGCCGTTACTTACAACCGCAAAAACGCGTCGGCGATGTGCGCGTAAAAGGCGGCACGATTGACAGCGTCAAAGCCGCCGCCGGATATGTGCGCGATAAAGACGGACGGCTGATTTCCTTTGTATTTATGGCAAACAATTTAGCCAAAACCGATGAATCACTCTTCCGCATCCACGAAGCTATTTTAAAAGAATTATTGCAATAAAATTTACTTTTATCACGCCAAAAAAGACGCTCTAAAAAAGCGTCTTTTTTGTTGGTTGTTAAAATCCGCCCCTTTAGTGCTGTTTATAAAAAGCGCCAAATCGGAAAAGAAAATTTACATGTTTGAGCGTAGCGAGTTTGTAAATTTTCCCGATTTGTCTGCTTTTTATAGCACCCTGGGGCGGAAAATCTTTTTGGTACTTTTTCTGTTTCCAGAAAAAGTATAGAAAACACTTGACAAATCAAAAAAAAAAACGATAATAAAGTGTCGGATGAAAAACGACAAGGAGCAAATAATATGAAAAATATAAATAAAAATAAATGTCATCCTGAACTTGATTCAGGATCTCTCCTTATTTCTAATTTTAAAAGAGGTGAGATTCCAAATCAAGTTTGGAATGACAGCATTTTATATAACAACAAAGCATTTACACTTATTGAATTATTAGTAGTAGTTTTAATCATCGGCATACTGGCGGCGGTAGCATTGCCGCAATACCAAAAAGCGGTAGAAAAAGCGCGCATGACAGAGGCAGTTTCCCTAGTGCGTGCGATTGCCAACGCTAATCAAGTTTTTTACATGGCAAACGGACGGTATGCCGACATGACAGAATTAAGTTTACTAGATATTGAAATCCCCGGGGACTCTTTTGCAAGTACCGCCTATCCGGGCCGCATTGAAACGAAGAACTTTATATATTCTCCCGGTGGGAACAACGTTAATTATTTGGCTTTGGCGCAACGCAAGCCCTTTAACACCAGATACTATATCTATATTGCCCAATCGGATGCAGGACGAGTTCGTTGTACGGCTCACGCCACCTACAATGCTACCGCCGTCCAACGCAAACTATGTGAAGAGCTAGATGCTAAAGGCACGTTATAAAAAGACGCCCTATTGCAGGGCGTCTTTTTTTGTAATTTTTTTGTTAGAAATTTAACTTCGTGGACTCGGCACATTTACATGCGCGTTTGTCCGTCGGCACTTTTTCTATAACCGCAAACAACAAGTTCTTCAGTTTCTCAATATTACTGTTAAATACCTTTAACACTTCTTCGTGCGACACGGGCGGCACGTCTCCCACAAGTCCGGCATCGTAGTCGGTAATGAGTGAAATGTTTAGCGGGCACATATTGAGCTCTTTTACCAAATATGCCTCGGGGAACGCCGTCATGTTAATCACGTGCCAACCTTGCCGCGTGAAAAAAGCCGATTCGGCCTTGGTGGAAAAACGCGGCCCGTTAATGACAACCACCGTACCCTTATCATGCACCGGGATTTTAAGTTCTTTAGCCGTTTCCACCGCCAACGCACGCAACTGCGGACAATAGGTTTCCGCCGGAGACGGGTGTTGCACAGCCATCCCCTCAAACACAGACACATTTTCAAAAAAGGTATTTTTACGTCCGTCGGTCCAATCTACAAATTGGTCGCAAATCACAAAATCGCCGGGTTTAATATTTTTTTGCAAACTGCCCGCGGCACACGGGGAAATTACACGCGTGCAACCCAAGCGTTTCATGGCCCACACATTAGCGCGGAAGTTCACTTGGTGCGGCGGGATAGAGTGATCCCGGCGGTGGCGCGGCATAAACGCCACGCGGTGCTTGCCGATCGTACCGATAAAAACGCTGTCGCTCGTTTCGCCGTAAGGCGTATAAATTTTTACTTCTTCTACCTTACTTAAAAAATTATAAAAACCCGATCCGCCAAATACGCCAATATCTGCCTGATTTAAAATTTCCATAAAACGCCTCCTTTTTTAAATTAGTAGTATTGTACAATTTTTTTCCAAAAAGCAACCACGTTTCGCAGGTGCCCTTATTTTAAACCAATTCGTCCCATTAAAATATCGTCGGGCAAATAAATTTTGCTTGAAAAAACAAAAAAAAAAACGATAATAAAGGGACGGAAAAAATAACAGGAGATTTTTATGAACAGCAAAAATAGTTTTTTGTCCTCGCCCCTTGCGGGAGAGGATGTCCGAAGGACAGGTGAGGGGTATATAAAGGAAAATACTTATTTAAACCCCCTCATCGGTTTTGAGTGCTCC